>JAUWRE010000055.1 GCA_030610725.1 Candidatus Aerophobota bacterium
TTGATGCGCATACTTGACTATTTCCCTAGATGAGATAGTATGGATGCGTCTTACCAACATTGCACAGTGAGGTGAAATAAATGATAGGATGGGTGTTATTAGGAATCATGGGTGTAGTGGTTGTAGGTATAGTAATATGGATGATTGCTATTTACAACAAATTGGTGGGTCTTAAATTTCGAGTCGGGCAAGCTTGGTCGGACGTGGATGTACAGCTCAAGAGAAGATATGATTTGGTCCCTAATCTAGTAGAAACAGTGAAAGGATACGCCTCCCATGAGAAGAAAACCCTGGAGGGAGTAACAAAAGCCAGAAGCATGGCCATGCAGGTGACTGAGCCTGGCCAAAAAAAAGGTGAGGCCGAGAATTTTCTTTCCTCGACGCTCAAGAGTCTGTTCGCTATATCCGAAAGCTACCCTGATCTCAAAGCTAATCAAAACTTCCTGGACCTGCAGTCGACATTGTCAAAGCTGGAGGAGGATATCCAGCTTTCTCGCAGATACTACAACGCGGTAGTCAGAGATATGAACATAATGACCGAAGCTTTCCCCAGCAACTTAATTGCAGGGCGATTCGGATTCAAGAGGGTTGAATACTTCTTGCTTCCTTCAGAATCAGAAAGAGATGTAGTCAAGGTAAAATTTTGATAAGAGTAAAAAGGGAGGGCACATGAAGAAGACAAACAAGCTTATTGGTCTGAGTTGTCTTTTGCTGGTCTGTTTCTTCACCTCTAGAGCCAGGGGCTGGACAATTAAGAGCTTCACCTCCGAAATGACCCTTGGCAACGATAGTACTCTTACCGTCAATGAACATATTACCGTAGATTTTCAATTGGAATCCAAACACGGAATCTACCGGGACATTCCCGTCAGGTACAAGAGAGGAGCTGTCAACTATAATCTTCGCCTGAAAGTTATCTCAGTAACCGATGGAGATGAAACCGATCACCCCTACGAAATCTCCAGAAAGGGAATCTACACAAGTATAAAAATCGGTGACCCTTCCCGATATGTTCGAGGAATTCAAACCTATAACGTTTCTTACCAGGTTAAGCGAGGCATCAACTATTTCAATGACCATGATGAGCTCTACTGGAATGTGACCGGGGATGAGTGGGACGTCACCATCGGCGAGGCGAAAGCCTTGATCAATCTTCCCGATGAAATTGACCAAAAAGAGATAACATGGAAGAGTTTCACTGGTCCCAGGGGCTCGACCAGTTCCAGGGCCCGAGTTTATTGGGAGGGTTCACGCCTGGTGGCTACCCTGGATAATATAGGACCAAGGGAAGGCCTGACCATTGTTGTTTCTATTCCCAAGGGATACTTGAGTGAACCCAGCATCTTCCTCCGGATCTTTTGGCAAGTTCAAGATAACGGATTCTTTCTTGTTCCGGTGATAGTCTTTGTCCTGATGTTCCTGCTCTGGTTCACCCGTGGCAGGAACCCCAAAATCGAGCGTTCGATAATGGTCAAATACCGTCCCCCGTCGGAGCTTACCCCTTCGGAGGCAGGCACCTTGATGGATGAGCGAGCCGATCTAACCGATATCACCGCCATGGCTATTGACCTTGCGGTAAGAGGCTACATGAAGATTAGGCAGACAACCTCGACCAAACTGCTCTTTCTGTCCAAGAAAGATTACTATTTTACTCTTCTGAAAAAGGATTATGCCAGCGACCGTGATTTGAAAAAACACGAACTGTCATTTCTGATGGGAATCTTTGAAAGCGGAGAGACAGAAGTAGCCCTTTCTTCTTTGAAAAACAAATTCCACGCTCATCTTCCGTCCATCAGAAACTCGCTCTATCAAGGACTGACAAGAAATGGCTATTTTTCTGGTCGTCCCGATAAGATGAGAAAGGCCTATATGGGTTTCGGCATGGCGCTGATAATAGGTGGTATTTTCTTGACCCGTTCCTTTGGCAGACTGGATCTAATGATATCCTTTCCTCTTTCAGGAGCTATCGTCATAGCTTTCTCCTTCATAATGCCTCGACTGAGTGCAAAAGGGGTATTGATGCTTTATGAATTGCTTGGTCTGAAGGAGTTCATCAATAGGGCCGAGAAGGATCGTCTGAAAAGACTATCCAGGGAAGATCCTACGGTATTCGATCGAGTTCTCCCCTATGCCATGGTAATGGGAGTAGCTGATGAATGGGCCGAGTCTTTCAAGGATCTGTATAGAGAACCACCCGGCTGGTATGAATCTTCAGCCTGGCCAGTGACTGGATTCTATACTGCACTTCTGGTGGCAGATCTGGGTGAAGGGCTGCGAACCATGGGTGCTACATTCTCATCCTCGCCGTCGCGAACCTCCGCAGCATCGGGAGGAAGCGGTTTCAGCGGAGGGTTCAGTGGTGGAGGCTTTGGAGGGGGAGGAGGAGGATCGTGGTAGGTCAAAACCACTCACCGACACCAGACTATTCGGCAGCAGTGCTTTGAGAAGATTTCTGTTAGTATTCACGCACCAACACTGAATCCCTACCAGCCTCCAGCCTAAACATTAGGAGTATCTCTGAGTAAAACCTAAAATCCAGAAAGGAGGGTATATGAGTTCTGCCCGGCAAAAAGGTAAACTCCATATATTGGAACCGAGGGTCTATCAGTACACCTATGGTCCGAACCAGCCCGTATTGCGGGTTGGGAGTGGTGATTCAGTGACTGCTTCCACCATAGATGCTCATGGATTCGACCGTTATGGGAACCCATTAAGGAAGTCCCAAAAACAGACAAGCGAGACTACCACCTTTCAAGAGTCCAATCCTCTGGTAGGACCTATCTGGATCGAGGAAGCTCAGCCAGGTGATTTGCTACAGATAGTCATCAAAAAGATTCTTCTAGATCGAGAATATGCCTTCTCCTCTCTGGAACCTCACTTTGGCGCCCTAACTGGAGAAAGTAGGGGAAGGGATCTTTTGTTTAATGAGTCTTTGCCAGAAGCTAAATACCACTGGGAGCTTGATTTAGCCGCTCAAACGGGAACCCTGAGACTCCCCAAGAGTAAGTTGGAGAAAATTCAAATTCCTCTCCATCCTTTCATTGGCTCTATAGGGGTTGCCCCACGATTTGGGCGTGTGGAAACCGCGCTCGTTCCGGGTGAATACGGGGGAAATATGGATTGCGTGGAAACAAAGGAAGGGACAATCCTTTACCTGCCCATATGGGTGAGAGGAGCGTACCTTTCCTTCGGGGATATTCATGCTGCCCAGGGAGACGGAGAAATCTGTGGAGTTGCCCTGGAAACAACTGCTCAGGTAACCTTGAAACTGGAAGTGATTAAGAACAGGACTGCGGAATGGCCTCGCATAGAGAATCCAACTCACATAATGGTAGCGGGTAGTGCCCGTCCACTTATGGACGCTGTCCGTATTGCTCACGTGGAACTGACAAAATGGTTGGTTGCCGATTACGGATTCGATAAATGGGAGGCCTTGCAAGTACTCTCGCAAGTCGGTACTATGCGCGTAGGAAATGTGGTGGACCCCAATTATACTATAGTGGCCAAATTTCCCAAGAAATACCTGCCTTACTATTTGAAAACAGTCCAGGAACTTCTGGATCATAAGAGCGGAGCATCGTGAGCGATATGATCGGTGTCCCTGTTAAGTTTAACCACCGGAACCGCCGAAGATTCTCTGCATCAAGTCTACGTCCAAAAGCTTTCCGAACTTTCTTCCTACTTCTCTCATAGTTCCTATATGCACAAATCCGGACGCCTCAAGTAAATGAATACTTGCCTGATTAGTTCCTGCTATTCGAGCAACCACTGTGTGAAGACCCGCGTTCTTACCCTTCTTTAGAATGGCTCCTAGTAATTTCCTTCCTATTCCTCTACTTCTATATTCTTCTTTAACATACAGCGATATTTCTGCTGTATCGGAATACCCACAACGATCTGACCACATATTCAAAGAGGCCCATCCTACGACCAGGCCTTGATGCTCTGCGACTAATATAGGATATTTGGTATTATGTCTGTCAAACCAGACCCTTTGCTCTTCTATTGGTTTTGGCTGAGTATCTAAGGTTGCTACTGTCTTAATTATAGCTTCATTATATATTTCGGTAATCGCAATCAAATCCTCTCTTCTTGCTTCTCTTATTGTTAACATCTCTATTCTCCGGTGATATTGCCGGCCTTATAACGTTCAGAATTGGAGGATATCCCAGGTGAGCTTTATCATCAGTAAGTTAGGCCAAATCTCAGTAGCTGTCAATCTGGATTTAGACATACTTAAATCTGAGGACCGACCCTACCTCTGGTTCTTTTCACAATGAAACGCACAGAATTGCGAGAGAATCTTTTTCAATGGGTCGGTCCTATCACAAGTAATGATACAATTTTTGTAACTATTCACCGCAAAGATAATTCAAGAATCAAGACCTGACCCCATCGATGTTCCTTGTAATATGTCGCTTTTAATGTCTGTAGGTCTTTGCCTTTTCGCACTCTCGACGGCGCCAAAAACCATACTCAGACTCTTTATGTTATCCATGCAAATTGTTTCTGGCTTCTCTCCTGTCCTCACACAGTGGACAAACTCTTTGATTAGACTGGCATGACCTTCTATCTTATCTTTGGCAGCATATTCTGGCATTTGTAGATCTTGATAATTAGAAATAAATCCACCAGTTTCGCCTAGTACTTGAACTTGGTAATGCTCAGCACCGTCCCATTTTATACTTCCTTTTTCGCAGATTATACGCCACTCACTCGCCCATGGTGTATTGAGTCCTTCTGCACACCAGCTACCGTGGTATGTATAAACAACTCCTCCTGTCATCTGGAAGACTGCCACTGCTGAGGCATCATGGTCATACCAGGAACCAGAGGGATTCCATTCTTTGCAGTAAACGGATAGAGGGTCCTTACCAGTAATAAAACGAGCTGCATCAAATGTATGGATTGCCATGTCAAGTAGAAGAACATGCTTCATATTATCACGAAAACCGCCAAAATGGACTCCCATATAGAAATCACTATTTATCGTAGTCAGTCGTCCTAAATCCCCTCGAGACAAAAAGTCTCTCAATCGTCTAATCTGGGCATTGTAGCGATAATTTTGAGTAACAGCAACGAGTTTTCCTGCTTTTTTTGCTGCAGAAACTATTCTTTTAGCCTTATCCATTGAATCTGCCATAGGTTTTTCCTGTAAGACATGGCAGCCATGATCCAAAGCCTGGAGAGTTACTTCTGTATGAGCTTCAGGTGTAGTGCAGTTAAAAACAATATCTGGAGAGGCTTTCTTCAAAACAGAACTAAAATCTGTGCCGATCTCAGTTTTCTCTAATCCATACTCAGAAGCTCTTCTTAGGAGGATCTTTTCTTTGAGGTCTGCCAGACCAATAATCTCGAGGTTGGAAATGTCGCCTGCAGCATCGAGCCATCCTTTGCTTATACTTCCACAGCCCACAAGAACGGCGGTAACCTTTCCTGATTTGTTATTCATCTTACCTTCTTTATCGAGGCGGTTCATTCTTTTCTAAAATATTTTAAGAAGAGATTAAATTAATCAACGCTTTTGCTTCTCGGAAGCCTTCCTTTTCCAGGCCAACAGACCTATTTATTTTCTCATCTTCTCACTTCCCTTCAAAACCGTATTTTAGCTCCTCCCCTACCAATGGCACTAGTTTTTCTATCGTGATTCTTACACTTGAATGACCTGCCCCCTTATTGTACCAGGTTCGCTTCGGTCTACTGGATAGGTGGCAGTGCCTTAATCGGCCGGAATCACCACGACATCCTTCCCAGAGCGGTTTTGACTATTGGAGCAAGCGAAGGAAAGTTGTGTCTTCATTATGGCTATCTTGCCACCTTGGGCAACCCTCAAGGAAAGGACAAAGCTACGAGCCCTCAGGTAACCTGTGGTTCAACTTGGGAACCGATACTTCCTAACTCTTCGCAGGGAAGATAGGATCAAGACCTCTGCTTAACTGCGCCAGGAGGGCTTCTTCTTCCTCGGAAAGAGGGCTTAAGTGCTCAGCAGCCTCGCAGGCCCACCATAGAAGTTCGGCATGACTGGGAGATACTGCTGAGGTTACTGGCTTTGAAAGCGTAAATCGCAAGGCGAGGGATGCTTCGTCAGGATCGTCTACCGGAATATACCAGCACTTGGGCCACCTTTTTTCCTCGCCTTCCTTGATTCTTCTCTTAGCGAGGGCCTTGATCGCCAGTATCCCAGTATTCTTCTCCTGAGCTTTCCTTAAAACTCCAGGCCCCAAACCTACCTGGTGCCAGCAAACCCAATTAAAGGGAAAGAGTATAGTGTCAAAATCGAATTCGTCCAGGAGCGCAAGGGCCACTTCCTCGGAATGCGCGGAAAATCCCAGGTATCTTGTAAGTCCCTGCTGTTGAGCCTTCACTAATGTTTCCAGCGCCCCGTTGGGTCCCGTGATCTGAGCCACCTCCTCAAGAGTTGCCACCGCATGGAGTTGATATAGATCAAAGTGGTCTGTCTGCAGTCTTTTTAGGGATTGACGAAGTTCTCTTAGCGCTTCTTTACTTGTGCGCCCATCAGTCTTGCAGGCAAGGAACACAGACTTCCGATACGGTTTAAGAGCAGGTCCCAACAACTCCTCAGAATCCCGATAGGAGGGCCCGGTGTCAAAGAAATTAATCCCCCGGTTCACTGCGCAGGCCACTATCTGACGTACCTTCGGGGGTTTCTCATTTGCGGGCACCAGACCACCGACCCCAACTACTGAAAGTGCCTCGCCAGTTCTTCCCAGTATACGTTGTTCCATTCTATCTTACCTCCCTTGGAACTGCCCATGCCGACAGCTATATTGTAACTAAACCTGGAGATTTCATGCTCAAAACATATCCTCTTTTCTGAATACCGTAGCGGATTCGGCGATAATAGTCAAGTCTTAGGATTGGGTTATCTGCCCCCCAAAATCGGTC
>JAUWRE010000115.1 GCA_030610725.1 Candidatus Aerophobota bacterium
AAAAGTAGGACATACAGGAACATTAGACCCAATGGCCACAGGACTTCTCCTCATATGTTTGGGTCGGGCTACAAAATTAGCTTCTTTTCTACAAGATCTAGATAAGGTTTATGAGGGCAAAATGATTTTCGGAGTTACTACCTCCACCCTGGATAGCGAAGGAGAGATAGTGGAAGAGAAAGATGCTTCTTCTTTGTCGCGGGAAAAAATAGAGGAAATATTTACTCATTTCCAGGGGGAAATAGTCCAGACTCCTCCCATGTTCTCTGCTATTCATCAGAACGGCAAGCGACTGTATGAACTGGCCAGAAGTGGCCAGGAGGTAAAGCGTCTCCCCAGAATAGTTAATGTTCATCAGCTTCAAGCTCTTCGATTCAGCTTTAATTCCCATCCTCAAGTAGAATTCAGAGCCCATTGTTCCAAGGGAACTTATATTAGAAGCCTTTGTGCGGATATAGGGGAAGCTTCCGGTTTTGGAGCCTATCAGTTATCTCTTCGTCGTACCAGAATAGGTCCTTTTGATTTGAAGCAGGCCAGGAAACTTGAGGATTTAGATGGGAAAAGTAAAGAAGAAAGAGAAGAAATCCTTCTTTCTTTGAAAGATGCTTTGCCACACCTCCCTCTAGTTACAATAAAGAGGGGAGTGGAAAAGATAGTTAAATGGGGTAGACCCCTTTATTTATCCCACATACACGAGCTACCCTCTAAGCTAGAAAAAGGTGATAGAGTTAAATTGTGTACGCAGGAGGGAAAGCTTCTAGCAGTGGGGATAAGTTTACAAAAGGGGACCCACTTCTGCCAGGACAGAGTGGGGTTTAGATATCTCAGAGTACTGACCTAAAGATGGAGGTTAGAAAAGGTTTTTCTCAAAAGGAAAAGCATAGAGATGTTATTCTCACAATTGGTTTTTATGACGGAATTCATAAAGGACATCAAGAAATCATCAGGTATGTGACAGGCCAGGCAAAGAGAAGGAAAGGGAAAAGCTGTATTATTACTTTTCCTTCTCATCCTTTTGGATTTCTTTCTGGTAGGCCATTATCTCTCATAACCACTTGGGAAGAAAAAGAAGAGATTTTAGCTCGAACAGGAATAGACTTAGTTGTGCTTCTTGATTTCACTTCCCAACTTGCCTCTCTTTCTCCTCACTCCTTTATCGAAAAAATCAGACAAGTTCTAGAAATACGGGAGATGGTAGTAGGAGAAGATTTTGTTTTTGGCAACAAAAGAGAAGGAGATGTCCGTTGGCTAAGGGAGAACGAGAAAGTATTTGAATATAAGCTAAAGGTAATTCCTTGTTTGAAAGTAGGAGAGGAAAAAGTCAGTAGTTCTTTGATTCGCCACTGGTTAAAAGAAGGAGAAGTAAAAAAAGCTACCCTTTGGTTAGGTCGTCATCCCACTATTCTGGGAAAAGTAATTAAAGGTAAAAGGCGAGGGCGAAATTTAGGCTATCCTACGGCCAATTTAGAGCCTTATCCCCAGAAGCTTCTACCTGGCCCGGGAGTCTATGCAGGAAAAGTAATAGTAGCAGAAAATTATTACAAAGGGATTGTGAACGTAGGCAGTAAACCCACTTTCAACGATATGTCTTTTGGGGTAGAAGTACACATACTGGGGTTCCAGGATGATATCTACGGTGAGGAGATTAAGATTGAGCTGGTGGCCAGACTGAGGGAGATAGAGCGATTCTCTTCTTCTCTTGACCTGGCTAAAAGGCTAGAAGAGGATAAAAGAGAAGCGGAGAAAATATTGGAATAGTTCGTAGTTCATTGTTCATAGTTCATCGAAAAAAAACAAGAAGAAGCACAAAATCATGGTTCATCGACAAAACAATGCTCCTCTCCCCCAGGGGAGAGGGAAAGGGTGAGGGGGAAATATCCCAGATTATGAATCCAACTTCAGATACAAGAGTGTTCGGAAAAAGAGTCTATTCATACTCTAAAGTAGAATCTACTAATGATATCGCCTATCGACTTGCCGAGAAAGGAGCAGAAGAAGGGACAGTAGTAATGGCAATAGAGCAAACTAAGGGAAAGGGGCGAGTGGATCATTATTGGTTTTCTCCTCCGGGAGGATTATGGCTTTCTCTTATCCTACGTCCTTTGATGGTAAGTTCTTCTATATCTCCATTGAGTCTTTTGGGAGCCCTGGGAATAACTACCAGTATAAAGAGAATGTTTCCTCTTCTCTCTTCTGGAATTCGTTGGCCTAACGACGCTGTAATAAACGGGAAAAAGGTAGGAGGAGTTCTCTGTCGGGCAAAGAATGAGCAGAAAAAAGTGGTCTTTGTTATAATGGGTATTGGTGTTAACGTGAATATAGAGGAGTTTCCTTCTCCTTTGTGCTTTACTGCTACTTCCCTTAAGAGAGAGACCGGATGTTATGTTCCAGAAGAAACTTTTCAACACTGTCTATTAGAAGAGCTGGAGAGACTTTATTTTTCTTTTTTGGATGATTCTTCAGCCCTTTTGGAGGAAATTCGGCTATTTTCTTCTTTATTGGGAAAACAGATAAAGGTTAAAATCAGCCAGGAAGAGCTTACTGGATTAGTGCAGGATATAGATGAGAAAGGAAGATTAGTTCTGAGACTAGAGAGTGGGATACAGAGAAGAATTGGTCCTGAAGAAGGGTGTATTAGGGGATAGCGTGTAGCGTATAGCGGATAGGGAAAACAAGAAACTTTGAGAAGAGTACCCTCTCTCCTCAGGGGAGAGGGGCAGGGTGAGGGGAAAATGAATCTAACAATAGATGTAGGCAATACTCTGGTTAAGGTAGGATTATTTAAGAAGAGAAAGTTGATTCTAAGTGGTGAGTTTGCCACCCACCCCAGAAAGGAAATTGATGAATGGGGAATTTTGCTTTCGCAGTGGACAAACAATTGCCAGGAAAAAGTCACTATTGAAAAAGCAGTTATCTCTTCTGTAGTTTCTTCTATTTTTGCTCCTCTGAAAAGAGCAGTGGAGAAATATTTCAGGGTTCCCTCTTTTGAGGTAAAAGGAGATAAAATAGGAGTTCCTATTCTTTGCGACAATCCAGCAGAAGTGGGAGCGGATAGAATAGCCAATGTGGTTGCTGCTTCTGAATTATACAAGCTCCCCGCCATAGTCATAGACTTTGGGACTGCCACTACCTTTGATGTAATATCGAAAAAGGGAGAATATCTGGGGGGGGTCATTGCTCCGGGAGTAAGATGCAACATAGAAAGCCTGGCTGAGAAAGCAGAAGCACTTTTTGCTGTGGAATTAAGAAAACCAGCAGGGGTAATTGGCAAAAATACCAGGAACAGTCTGGTTTCAGGAATATTCTACTACTCGCTGGGAGGAATTAAGCAAATAATAAAAGAGATAAAGGAGGAACTGAGAGAAAAAACAGGGGTCATCGCTACAGGAGGTCTGGGTATTCTCCTGGCTCAGGAATGCGAAGAGATAGATGATGTCAATCCTATATTGACCTTGGAAGGACTCAATCTCATCGGGGAAAAATGGGCATAATGGGTAACGGATAGTCTTATGAGCAGAAAAGATGCGGCTGTAAATATCCTGAGAATAACATCCTTGGGTCATGCCTTAACTGATATGTACTGGCTCATATTCCCCATTCTTCTTCCCCTTATTAAGAAGGAATTCAGTCTAAGCTATACCCAGGCAGGTCTTCTAATTACCGCCTTCACTGTGACTACCGGCCTGGGTTCTTTCATTAGCGGCTATTTAGGTGACCGTTTTGGCCAGAGAATTCTCCTCAGTGCAGGATTCCTGATTGCTTCTTTGGCCCTGATACTCTGTGCTAACACCAGCTTCTACTGGCAACTGCTTCTTGCCTCACTTCTGGTAGGAGCAGGAGCCAGTACTTTTCATCCGAGCACGATTGCTTTGCTTATGAACTTGTTCTCTGAAAGAAGAGGCAGAGTTCTAGGCACTTTTATGCTCTCCGGGTGGATAGGAGCGGCAGTTATGCTTACAGGAGTATCCTATTTGGCCGGTAGAATGTTAAGCTGGCGGCAGATAGTCTTTATTCTTGCCTGGCCGGGCCTAATATTTGCTCCTTTCTTTTTCCGTTTTCTTCGTTTTCCAATAAGGAAACGGGAGCCGCACCCTCAAACCGAATTAGAGTCGGCTCACCTATCCCGGGATACTCTATTTCTCTTGATTATCTTCTTTGCAGCTAACCTGGCACTGACTATAAGCTTTTATGGTGTGTATAATTTCATTCCTACTTTTATGGTGCACGCAAAGGATATATCAGTAGGGAAAGCTGGCTACTTCTACATATTTGCAGCTACGGGAGGGATGATAGGTTCGTTCTTCAGCGGGAGATTAGTGGATAGATTTTCTTCCTTGCTGGTTATTCTGATGGCAACAGTCACCGTTATTCCGGTCATTCTTCTATTGACGCTGGCCACTAACCCCATTAACCTGGCATTACTTCTCATTCTTTTCGGAATCTGCTATTCGAGTGTATTTCCTCCACAAAACGTCTATCTGGCTAATCTAGTCTCAAGTTATGCTCTGGGAAAGACCTATGGGCTCATTCAGTGTCTATCTATCCTGGTAGGTGCTGCCGC
>JAUWRE010000062.1 GCA_030610725.1 Candidatus Aerophobota bacterium
GGAGCTATAGTCATCATGCGAAGTTTTCCCCTGCTATAATCCAAAATCTTCTTAAAGATTTCTAGAGAGGGAAGAAATATGCATTCAGGTAAAATCATACCCCTTTTTGTCGCAGAAATAAAAGGACCTTCCAGGTGAATGCCAAGAAGATTGGCTCCTCCCAAATCACTTCCCACGTTTTCAGAGGCAACTTCTAAATGATGATTATTTTCCTCTGGACGAAAAAGAGTAGTAGCTAAGAAACTGGTAGTGCCAAACTTTGCACAGGTACGGGAGATAATCTCAAGTGATTCTCTCCTGCCATCAAGGACATCAGCCCCGCCAGCTCCCTGAATATGTAAGTCAATAAAGCCAGGAGTTACTATTCGACCTTCCGCATCAAGAACTTTTGCAGAGGGATAAACCTTTTTGACCTTTTCAATCTTAGCAATAACTCCATTTTCTAAAGAAATATCACTTTCTTTAATCTCTTTAGAGGACGGATTTAAAATTTTACCATTTTTTATTAATAGATTCTTAGCCATCTGAAGACCAGGTTCGACTATAATGATAGAAAAGGAGAAAATCTGAAGAAAACTAAACTGTGCTAATTTCGGGAGAGAAAATCTAGACCCTGAGGCAAACTCCTCCTCTTACTAAAAATCCATTCCAGATGCCTGCATCCAAAAGAAGATAGAGGTTATTGGTTATCTCAAAATTTAATCCCAGATTAAGTTGGATAACAAGAGGTGTTATTTTAGGTTCAGTATATTCCAGGAATTCAAGGTTTATTTCCTCAGAGATTATTTCAATGGTAGTGGTTGCTGTAGAGGCGTCATAAGTCTCGAGGGTAGCCTCGTAAGTAAGGAGCCCTTTAAAAGAGGCTATGCCGGCGCCAAAGCCAATATAGGGATGCAGGCGCCAGGATGGTATTAAGTCCCAGCGAAAACTTAAATGATAAGAAGTTGGCTGCCAGAGCAATATACCACTTCCTGAGCCCTCGATATAACTGCCATCTGCAAGGTCATATCTTGCGTCTAAAGAGTCCAGAGCAATTCTTAATTCGCTTTTTTCTACTGCTATTCCAATACTGAAAGAACCGTCCTCTCCTCCAGGGTAGAATCTAAACTCCAGCGCCAGGTTCTTCCCACTAGAGTCAAAGTCAACACTCTGGCTGTAGTCCCCGGCCGGGTCTATTGTCTCTGAAAATTCTTTTATTAGTTCTTGAAAGGCAGTCTCAAGCGTATCTGCCATAAAATCCTCAATCATAGGTTCTATCGGACGAAGATTCCAGATACCATAGTGAGGACTTATCTGCCATTCTCCCTTAGCCAGGGCAAATTGGCTAAAGACAATGATTGTTGGAATAGTCAGAAAAACAAGGATTACTTTCTTCATTGCCGCTATTCCTTCCCTTATATTTATTCTATAAATTATCAATTAGCTTGAAAAAGTCAATAAATATATTTGAGGGGAAGAATGTTTTTCCTTTATGATTGACCTTGAACTCTTTTTTGCTATACTAAAGAAAAAAAGAGGTGAATTGAAATGTCCGGTCATTCTAAATGGAGTAGCATAAAGCATAAGAAAGCCAAGAAAGATGCTCAAAAGGGTGCTAGTTTCAGTAAACTCTCCCGTAAAATAGCTATTGAGGCAAGAGCGGGGGGAGGCCCAGAGACAAATCCTGCTTTACGTTTAGCCATTGATATGGCGCAGGAGGTAGGGATGCCCAAGGATAATATCCAGCGGGCTATCCAGCGGGGGACAGGTGAGATGCCCGGGGTTAGCTATGCAGCTTTTAACTGTGAGGGGTATGGGCCTGGGGGAGTGGCTCTATTTATTGAGGGAGTTACTGATAATAAAAAGAGAGCTGTCGCCGAGATTAGACATATTCTATCCAAGAATGGAGGCCACCTGGGAGAAGTTGGATGTGTAAACTGGCTGTTTGACCGCAAAGGTTTAATGGTTTTGCATAAAACAAAGGTAGATGAGGATAAGGTAATCGAGATGGCTATTGAGGTAGGAGCAGAAGACATAAAAGATGAAGGGGATATTCTGGAGATTGTTTTTCCTCCTGAACAGTTCAGCCAGATTAAAGAGAATATAAAAAGAATAGGATATAGCCCTGAACTATTTGAGTTGACTATGATTCCTCAAACTACTGTTCCCCTGGAAGAAAAAGAAGCTTTGCGGATGCTTCGTTTGATGGATGCGCTGGAGGATTCTGAGGAAGTACAGAAGGTCTATGCTAACTTCGATATTGCAGAAGAGATTATGGAAAAGGTTACCTGAATGAAATCTTTTTTGAGTTCTTGTTTAAAAAGAGTGAAGGCAGATTATCTGGAAATCAGGTATGAGGAAGTCAAAGTAGTGGGAATTCACTATGTAGGCAAGGAACTGGAAGCAATAGGGGAGTCCTATGAAAAAGGGGGAGGAATAAGAGCAAAAAGTAGAGGGGGTTGGAGTTTTGTTTCCTTTAATGATTTATCTAAATTGAAAGATTACTTAGAATTAGCTACAAAAGGAGCTCACCTGATAAAAGGAGAGGAAATTAAGCTAGCTTCTCTTCCTGCCCGAAATGAGGTAATAAGTGTAGAGGTAGAACTCGACCCAGCCGATGTTTCCCTGCAAGAAAAATATCTTCTCTGTAACCGCTATAACAAAATCCTTCTTTCTGGCAAAGAAATCCAGACTTCAGCTTTAAGGTATGCTGATATTCATACTACAAAGTACTTTATTAATTCAGAAGGAACTTACATTGAACAGGAGAGGATAGATACAGTGTTGGGGATGAGGGCTATAGCCAGAAGGGGAGATAATATCCAATCTGCCCATATGGGGATAGGAGGAGTGGGAGGCTACGGACTGGTGAAGGAAAAGGCAGAACAGGCAGAAGAGACAGTCAAGCGAGCACAAGATCTATTAGACGCAGAACCAGCTAAAGGAGGAAAGTACACTATCATAGTGGACCCTGAGTTAAGCGGTGTTTTTGCTCACGAGGCTTTTGGTCACCTTTCTGAGGCTGATTTTTTATACGAGGATAAAAGACTTCAGAAAATAATGGCATTAGGAAGGGTCTTTGGGCCGCCCGGACTGAATATTATTGATGAACCTCGCATCAAAGGAGAAGGGGGTTATTATTTGTACGATGATGAAGGAGTTCCTTCCCAAAAGACTTATTTAATTAAAGAAGGCAGACTCAGTGGCAGGCTTCACTCGCGGGAGACATCAGCTAAGATGGGGGAAGAGATTACCGGCAATGCACGAGCTATAAGCTATGATTATCCTCCTATCGTGAGGATGAGTAATACCTATGTTGCAGCAGGAGATAAGTCCTTTGAGGAGATGATAGAAGAGGTAGGGGAAGGAGTCTATGTTAAGGGCTTTCAGGGGGGGCAGACTAATCTAGAGATGTTTACTTTTGCTCCAGAAGAAGGTTATCTTATAAAAAAGGGCAGGATTGACAAAAGAATAAGAGATTTAAATCTTACTGGAAATATCTTCAACACCTTAGCCAGTATTAAGGCTATTGGTAATGATTTAGTCCTCTTCACTGGACCAGGGGGGTGTGGAAAAGGAGGTCAATCGCCTCTTCCTGTTTCTACAGGAGGACCTCACCTGGAGATAAGAGATGTAGTAGTGGGAGGAAAGTGATGATGAAGGATATCCTGGAAATGGCTGCCGCTTCTGCAGAAGAAGCAGAGCTTTACCGGGTGAAGTCTAAAAGTAGTGAGGTTATATTCGAGGCAAATCGACTAAAATCAATCGATTCTTCCTTTGAGGAGGGCATAGGCTTACGAATAATCAAACAAGGGAAAATTGGGTTTTCCAGTTCTACTGACCTTAGCCAACCTCGTCCTTTAGTAAAAGCGGCTTCAGACTCAGCTCAATTTGGCCAGAAAGCCCACTTTCATCTTCCTTCTGCTGATAGCACTTCTTCTGTTGAATGTTATGATGATTCTCTTATCTCTTTGAGTTTAGAACAGATGATAAGGGAGGGCAGGAAAGCTATTGATTTAATTCTCAAGGAGGCCCCTTCCCTGCACTGCGAAGGAGAAGTAGCCAAGGCGGAAGCCGAGATTAGTATTCTGAACACTAATGGACTTTCTCACTCTTATAAAAGGACAAGTTATACTTTTTCCCTGGGTGCCTTTTTAGCAGAAGAAGGAAACTTCCTGGGCATAGGAGAAGGGGAAGCCAGTGTAAAATATCATGATTGGTCTTCTTCTGTTGCTCACAGAATACTGGAGGCTTTTAGATTAACTAGAAAAAAGGGGAGTATTTCCCCCGGCAAGCATCCGGTTATTTTTACCTCTAAGGCTGTTCCTTTGCTCCTGCAATCATTGAAGCAGGGAATTAATGGAAAAGTGCTGCAAAAGAAAATATCTCCTCTTTTGGGGAAAATAGGTAAACCCGTTGTTTCTTCTTTTATAGATGTTTTTGATGACGCCCTATTTCCTTTTGCTCTGGCTACTTCTCCTATAGACGGAGAGGGTATACCTTCCCGCCGTACTCCCATAATCGAGGAGGGAGTCTTAAAAAACTTCATCTATGACCTACAGACATCTGGTTTAATGGGTACTGAAAGTACTTCTAGTGGAGCCAGAGGTTATAGTTCTTTGCCCTCACCTGCTACCAGTAACTTTATTGTAAAAGAGGGTAAAGTTCCTTTAGAGGAGATGGTAAAAGACATCAAGGAAGGAATAATTGTAGACCAGGTAATAGGTTCAGGGCAAGGTAACGTTTTAATGGGAGAGTTTTCAGTAAATTTAGACCTTGCTTATAAGATAGAAAATGGAAAGATTAAAGGCAGAGTTAAAGATATTATGGTCAGCGGTAATTCCTATACTATGCTCAATAATGTCCTGGCTCTGGGAAGTGAATCCCGTTTTATCGGGACTACCCGCACCCCTCCTATCTATTTCAAAGAAATAAGCATAGCTGGGTAAGTATTTCTCGTATCTCGTTGTTCGTATCTCGTATCTGGTATAGCATATAGCGGGTAGCGTTTAGCGTATAGGACGAATTATTATCTACAGCATCCTAGCACTTATTTATCAAGCTAAAAACCCAAAATAGCCATTTTATTTGCAGTTCCAATACTGCAGAAAGATAAACGTAGCTAGACAAGAAACATATGAAGAGAGGGTTGGTTCAGATATATACTGGAGAGGGAAAGGGAAAGACTACTGCTGCCATAGGGCAGGCAATAAGAGCCAGGGGAAGAGGCTTGAGGATTCTCTTTGTTCAGTTCCTTAAAGGTAAAGAAGGCTCTGGTGAAATTCCTCTTCTGGAAGATGTGGGAATTAAGGTAATCTGCAAAGGAGAAAAAGACAAATGGTTCTTTCCGGATAGATTAAAGGAAGAGGAGAAAAAGAAAATCAGGCTAGAATGGACTCACTTTTTGGATGAAATCAGCCGCCAAGTAATAGAAGAAAAGTATGATTTGGTTATCCTCGATGAAATAAACGTTGTTTTATACTATGAGCTCATTGATAAGAACAGGCTCATTGATTTCATAAGAAAAAAGCCCACTTGGCTGGAGATTATTCTTACCGGGCGCCATGCTTCCCCTGAACTAATTGAGATTGCTCACCTGGTAAGCGAGATAAAGAGTATTAAACATCCCTTTGATGCGGGAATGAAGGCAAGAAGAGGGATAGAGTACTGAAGTAGTTCATCGATAAATACAGCGTAGAGCGGGTAGCGTATAGCGTATAGTAAAAAAAATTCAAAACTACAGGGAATACTTCATTGATAAAAAAACAACGAACGAATGGTGAACCAGTTGGCTAACGGGCTAGTAGGTCAATGGACAATGAACTACGAACGATGAACACGAAAAAGGGAGAGGGAAGGGGTGAGGGTGAAATTAAGTTTTGAATTATAGTTTTTCACTTTGCGCTTTCAGTTCTTCGCCTTAATGATTTACCTATCCGCTCTACGCTATCCGCTAAACGCTATATGTTACTCCCCCCATAATGGTTTTACTACTTCATCGTAGAGTTTTTGAGGAACACGTTTTGTCTCCCCTACTGCTTCTTGTAAAGGTACGGAGACAATCTCTGTGCCTCTAAGAGATGTCATCTGACCAAATTTTCCTTCTTTTACCAATTCTATGGCCTTAAGGCCAAAACGGGTAGCCAGGAATCTGTCGAAAGCAGAAGGTCTTCCCCCTCTCTGGAGATGTCCCAAAATAACAGACCTGGTTTCTATTCCTGTCCTTTTGGGGATTTCTTTCTCCAGAAGGGTGGCGATTCCTCCTAAGAGGATATGACCGAAGGCATCTATTTTTTCCCCTTTGACTACCTCCTGGGAGAGGAATTTGCTTCCCTTGGCTGCTTTTGCTCCTTCTGCTACAGCTATGATGGTGTAGTTATTTCCTTCTTTCTTTCGTTTGATAAGAGTCTCGCATATTTCTTCTATATAGAAAGGAACTTCGGGAATTAGAATAATGGAGGCTCCTGCGCCAATTCCTGCCTGCAGGGTTATCCAACCTGCATTGCGTCCCATTATTTCTACCACCAGGGCTCGATGGTGAGACCTGGCTGTAGTACTTAGCCTATCCATTCCTTCTATGGCTATGTTGACAGCTGTGTCAAAGCCAAAAGTGTAGTCAGTGGCAGAAAGGTCATTGTCAATGGTTTTGGGCACTCCCACTGTCTTTATTCCTTCCTGGTAGAGTCGGTTGGCTACTCCC
>JAUWRE010000152.1 GCA_030610725.1 Candidatus Aerophobota bacterium
ACCACGGGAGGAATATATAGTGCTGTAATCGAAAAGGAAAGAAAGGGAGAATATCTGGGGAAGACTATCCAGGTAGTTCCTCATATTACCGAAGAGATACAAAAGAGAATAAGAAAGGTAGCCCGAAAGGACAAGGCGGAAGTAGTTATTACAGAAATAGGAGGAACAGTGGGTGACATTGAATCCCTCCCCTTTCTGGAAGCTATAAGACAATTCTGCCTGCGAGAGAAAAAAGAAAATACATTATTTATTCATCTTACTCTTCTTCCCTATATTTCTTCTTCAGCAGAGCTCAAGACCAAGCCCACTCAACATAGTGTGGCTAAACTGCGGGAAATTGGGATTCAACCTGACTTATTGCTTTGCCGCACACAAATTCCCTTAACTGGTGAGGCAAGGGACAAGATTTCTCTCTTCTGTAATGTGAGAAAAGAGGATGTTATTCAGGCTATAGAGGTAGAGAATGTTTATGAGGTCCCCTTAAGGTTTGATGAGGAAGGGTTAACCAGGAATATTATAGATAAATTGAATCTATCTGTCTCCCGGGGAGATTTATCTAGCTGGAGGAGATGGGTAGAGGAAGTGAACAATTGTAAGAAAGAGGTAAAGATTGGTGTAGTAGGCAAGTACGTGAAAATGAAGGATACCTACAAGAGCATCAATGAGGCCTTTGTTCATGCAGGAGCAGCTAATGGATCAAGAGTAAGACTGGTATGGGTGGAAGCAGAGGAGATAGGAGAGGATCCTGGCAGACATCTGAGTTCTGTGCAGGGCATACTGGTGCCTGGTGGATTTGGCTCACGAGGATTAACAGGAAAGATAAAAGCTATTCAATATGCCAGGCAGAAGAAAATACCTTTTCTAGGAATATGTTTGGGGATGCACTGTGCTACCGTGGAATTTGCCCAGAATGTAGCTAAATTAGAGGGAGCTGATACTACTGAGTTCAATTCCAAAACTCCCTATCCGGTGATAGACCTTTTGCCAGAACAAAAAAAAATTAAAGATAAAGGTGGCACTATGCGATTAGGCACTTATCCCTGCCGTCTGGAGAAAACTAGTTTTAGCTATCAGGCATACAGGAAATCCATAGTGTACGAGCGTCACCGCCATAGATATGAATTCAATAATGAATATCGCCAGATTCTTGCTCAAAAGGGATTAAGAGCAACTGGTATTTTTCCAGAAAGAAATCTGGTGGAAATAGTAGAAATTCCTGACCATCCCTGGTTTGTGGCGGTTCAATTCCATCCAGAATTCCAGTCTCGACCGGGCTCTCCTCATCCATTATTCAGAGATTTTATTAAGGCGGCTATGAAATGAAATTTATTCTACTTTTCTTGAGTGCTGCCCTGGTTAATAATTTTGTTCTGAGGTACTTTCTTGGTATTTGTCCTTTCTTGGGCGTTACTGGAAGGGTAGAGTCTGCTGTGGCTATGGGTTTAGCTACTACTTTCGTTATGACTATCACCTCCATTCTTATCTGGCTGATAAACCACTTTATTCTGGTTCAGTTTAATCTACCTTTTTTGCAGTATGTAGTGGCTATTTTAGTTATTGCTTCATTGGTCCAACTAATAGAGATGTTTATCCGTAAAGCCAGCCCTGCTCTTTATCGAGCTCTGGGAATTTATTTGCCCCTTATTACTACCAATTGCGCCATTTTCTTCGTGGCTTTACTTATCCCTCTCAGGGGTTATAGTTTTTTGGAGAGTATCGTCTTTGGTTTTGGAGCAGGGTTAGGATTCACTCTGGTTATGCTGGTGATGGCTGGAATCAGGGAACAACTCGATTTTGCCGATGTTCCTGAGCCATTGCAGGGAGCGGCCATAACTTTAATTACGGCTGGGTTATTGGCTTTGGCTTTTATGGGTTTCACGGGGCTTATTACTGCCTAAATCAAGTTAGTTCATGGCTCATAGCTGATAGCTCATAGCAAATTCAAAACAAAATTCAAGATAGTTCAAGTTAATTAGGATGCAGATTTTCGCAGCTCTATGTCCAAAAAGGAAATTCCTATACTATGAACATAATCTTAATTTCTATTTTGAGTGTAGGAGGATTGGCGGCTATTTTTGCCGTCTTTTTGTCTATTGCACACCAGAAGCTTAAGGTAGAGGAAGACCCCAGGGTAGAACAGGTCATAGGGCAATTACCTGGTGTTAATTGTGGTGCTTGTGGGTTTGCCAGTTGTCGTGCTATGGCGGAGGAAGTTGTTGGAGGAAATATATCAGTCGGAACCTGTTCGGCAGGAGGAAATGACACAGTCCAAAAGATAGCGGAAATATTGGGCGTAGAATCTGAAACAAGTGAGAAAGAGGTAGTTTTTCTCCAGTGTGGAGCTGTCTCGGGAGAAAGAAAGAAAAAGGCAAGTTATGTGGGGGTTGAGAGTTGCCAGGCAGCAGATATAGCAATGGGAGGAGAATTAGCCTGTGATTATGGCTGTCTTGGCTACGGTGACTGCCAGGCTGCTTGCCCTTTTGATGCTATCTCTATCAAGGAAGGATTGCCTCAAATAGATGTGGCTCGCTGTACTGGCTGCGGAAATTGTGTAGAGGCTTGTCCAAGGGATTTGATTTCACTACAGGTTTTAGATGGAGAGGTTCACTACCGAGTAGTTTGTTCTTCTTTGGATAAGGGGAAGAAAGCTCGTCTTACCTGTGAAAGGGCTTGTATAGCCTGCAATATATGCGTCAAATTTTGTCCTTTCGATGCCTGTGAAGTGAAAGATAATCTGGCTGTTATTGACCAAAGAAATTGCCAGAGATGCGGAGTATGTGCTCAGAGATGTCCCACCCAGGCCATAAGAGAAACGGAATATTAGCGTAGAGCGTATACAAAAATTTAGACTCTAAAGCGCGTCAAGTATGTCTGGGAACGTAAATTGTGAGTGGTTAATTGGTGAGTGGGGAATGGTCAAAAAACGGGAACCGGGAATGCGATTCACGATTCACCAGCTCTGTTATGGGTGATATGTATTGTATTGTGTATTTTAGAGTTTTTTTGCGATATACCATATACCATATGCGACATACGAAAATGGCGATAGAGTGAAATTACCTAAGCTGTTCCCTAATAGAAACAGGAATATTAGCTAGAATAAACAAAGAAGGTAGCTGTCTCTCTTTTTGTCCTCTCCCCTCGGGGGAGAGGGATGGGGTGAGGGGAAATTTATGAAAATTGCCATTACTGGTAAAGGTGGAGTAGGAAAGACTACTCTGGCTGCTGGGTTAGCTATCCTTTTTTCCCGGCAAGGGAAAAGAGTTTTCGCTATAGATGCCGACCCTGATGCCAACCTTGCCTTGAGTCTCGGATTTCCCGAGCCTTCCCAGATAAAACCTTTAATTGAGATGAAGCAGTTAATAGGAGAGAGAACCGGTACTAAGTCAGGGGGTTTTAATCCTTACTTTAAGCTGAATCCCAGGGTAGATGATATTCCGGAAAAATACTTTGCTCACCATAAAGGAATAAATCTTGCCGTAATGGGAACGGTCAGAGGAGGAGGATTGGGCTGCGCCTGTCCGGAAAACGCCTTTCTCAAGGCTCTCTTAGGGCATTTGATTTTAGAACGCAGAGAAATAGTTATTTTGGATATGGAAGCGGGCATAGAACATCTGGGAAGAGGAACAGCCAGGGGAGTAGATAAAATGATTATTGTGGTAGAGCCTGGAACTCGCAGTATAGAGACAGCTTTTCGCATTAAGCATCTGGCAGAAGATATCGGTGTAAAGAATATAGCAGTGGTAGGAAACAAAATTCGCCATAATTCTGATAAGGAATTTTTGAAAACTCATATGCCTGA
>JAUWRE010000184.1 GCA_030610725.1 Candidatus Aerophobota bacterium
TGCCCAACTAAAAAGAAAACAAACTAAGAAACCGGCTCCCTATTTTTGTTTTGTCAATCCCGGCAAGGACGATGTAGTTGAAGGCGGGCAAAAGATTGTGGGAAGTGCTCAAAGGAGGAGGAATAGGACCTTTTTTCAACACGGCTCCATTAAAATCAGTCCTGAAATTAAGGAAGAGGAAAAAAATAGAGGAAAAATCATAGATAATTTAGTGCTGGGATTTGAGAAAAGATTCGGAATAAGACTAATACCCGACCAATTAACCAGAGAAGAAGTGAAGCTATCCCGGGAGTTAAGGGAGGTTAAATACAGCACCAGGAATTGGAACTATCGAAGATAAGAATGAGCTGGCGCAACAGACTAGCCTTCCTATTTATATTCGATGCCTTTTATTTTATTGACATAGGCTTCTGCAATGTGAGTGGCTAGAGCCCCTTCGCCGCAAGCAACAATTATCTGCTTTAGAAGATTATTTCTCACATCACCACAAGCAAAAATTCCTTTTATATTAGCCTCCAGGCGTTCGTCAGTCTTTATGAACCCTTGATTATCTAATTCTATAAAATCCTTAACGAATTCTGTATTAGGGTTTGACCCGGTAAAAATAAATATACCTGAGCAGGCCAGGTCAGATGTTTTTTCTGTATTTAAATTCTTGATCTTAATTTTCTCAACTTCTTCTCCCCCACAGATTTCCTCTACTATTGAATTCCAAACAATCTCTATTTTTGGATTTTTGGTTACTCTTTTGGCAAGGATTTTTTCTCCTCTGAACATTCCCCGCCGATGGATAAGGTAGACCTTGCTGGCAAATTTAGCTAAATATAGACCCTCTTCCAGGGCCGTGCTTCCGCCTCCCACTACTGCTACTATTTTATTTTTGAAGAAAGGAGCATCACAGACAGCACAATAAGAGACGCCCTGCCCGGTAAGTTTTTCTTCTCCCTCAACTCCTAATCTGCCTGGTCTGGCGCCGGTAGCAATTATTATAGTCAATGCCTGGTATTGTCTTTCAGCAAAGGTGCGAACAATCTTTTTTCCATCTTGCTGGCTGATATTCTTAACTTCCTCCAATTTCAGGTTCATTCCCAGATTTTCTGCTTGTTTTTGCATTTGTTCCACTAGCTTCTGAGCGGGTATAGCCTCGGAAAAGCCAGGGTAGTTTTCAATTTTTGCTGAAAGTAAAAGTTGACCGCCTGGACTAAGTTTTTCCAAAACCAATGTTTTCAATTGAGCTCTTTGAGCATAGATAGCTGCTGTCAGTCCAGCTGGTCCTGCTCCGATTATTACCAGATCATAAAGTTTTTTCATATTTACCTTTTTTTCACACCTCTGGGGTCTGCCTAAAGGTTTTATAGCTGATTCCTGTCCATCCCAATTTGCTCTGCAGCCTTTGAAAGAAAAATCTTTCCTTTAGTCTGATCAGGGTAGCTTCCTGAGAAGATTTTTTAACTCTGATAATATCTTTCTTCTCTAGCTCAAAACCTATCTGGCCATCTACGGTGAGCAGAACTTTATCAGAGGGGGGCTCGATGATAACCTTTATTTCATGCGTTTGGGAGATGATCAAAGGTCTTACGGCCAGAGTATGAGCACAAATAGGAGAAAGCACTATTACATCTAGACTAGGGTGAACTACTGGCCCGCCAGCAGAAAGAGAATAAGCGGTGGAGCCGGTAGGTGTAGAAATAACCAATCCATCGGCAGAGTAAGTGGTGACGAACTCTTTTGAAACGAAAGTTTTAAGATTAATAATGCGGGGACTGCCCCTTTCGCTGATAACTATATCATTTAAAGCGAGGGATGTTTCTATTTTCTTTTTGTCTCTGAATATACTTGCCTCCAGCATAAGACGTTTTTCTGTTTTATACTCTTCCCTTAAGACTTTTACTAATCCTTCTTTATATTCGGAAATGGGAATCTCAGTGAGAAAACCCAATCCACCTAGATTGATACCTAGAAGAGGAATATCATAAGGCGCGAAGTCTCGAGCTGCTCTACACAGAGTTCCATCACCTCCCAGGCTAATGATAAGGTCCACTTTTCTGCCTATTTCTTCTTTATCTGCTATCAGGTCGTCACGATTGATTTTTTCCCCTCCCCATCTAGTGACAAAAACCTGAATTTTCCTTTTTTCTAGCCATTCTATCATGGAAAAGGCATAATCAAGAGCATCTTTCTTTTCTCGATTTACTATTATTCCCACTACTTTGGACACTTTTTTCTCCCAAATTCTCTTCTATTTTGTCATTGCCAGTCTGCCGTAGGCAGGCGTGGCAATGACAAAAACTGAGATTGCTTCGGGATTTCATCCCTCGCAATGACGCGGGGTTCACCGAGTATTTACGAAGTCTGTAGATTGTATTGTGTCCCGGGTTTTAGAGTCTTTCCGCGACATACGACATACGATATACGCAATACGAGATTCTACATCCAGAGCAAGGCCATAAAAAATCCCAGTATGCAGCCTATTAATGCCTCTAGTGGGCTATGCCCTAATTGTTCTATTAGTTGATGTTTTACGGAGCGACGTCGTGCTAGATAACGAAACAGCTCATTAATAAGTTCTGCCTGCCTTCCTGACTGTCTTCTGACTCCTGTGGCCTCGTATATGGTAGCTAAGGCAAGAACTAGGGTAACAATAAAAAGGGTAGAAGTTACCCCCTCTCTTATTCCTACTCCGGTGAGTAAGGCCACCACCGCTGCGGCATGGGAAGAGGGCATTCCTCCTGGCTCTATAAAACGATGCAGATTTATTTTTTTCTCATTAACTGAGGAAACAATGACCTTAATAGTCTGAGCAGCAATCCAGGCCCAGAAAACACTCAATAATAAAGGATGAGTAATGAAATAATAAATTGTTTCGGCCATATCAATCTTCTTCTTTGGGAAAGAGGAGATTTTGCTTTTTTTTCTTTTCTATTTCGTTGTCTATCTCTTCTTTCTTCTCTACTTCTTCATTTTCAGCTTCAGTTGCCTTCCACTTTTTTAGTTTAAACTTATTCTTTTC
>JAUWRE010000020.1 GCA_030610725.1 Candidatus Aerophobota bacterium
TGCCAGATCTATCGGAGCCGATTAGTTTGAGGGATTGACAAAATTTAAAAATAGCATATTATAGTATCGATATCAGATAACGTTATCTGATATCGTTGCCTTAAATCGTGTTTAATAAAGGTGTAATCATAGAATATGGTAGCAAGAGTAACTATTAGAGATGTAGCTAAAAAGGCAGGAGTGTCTGTCAGCACCGTTTCCCGAGTGCTAAGCCCTCAAGTTAATGACTATATGCGAGAGGAAACCAGGGGAAAAGTGCGGGGAGCGATTAAGGAGCTTGATTATAGACCTGATATAAGGTCTCAAAGTCTTAGAGGAAGAGGGACAAGAATAATAGGGCTGGTAATGCCCGATGCCCTGAACCCATTTTACCAGGAATTAGCCTATGTACTTGAGGAGGTTTGTTACAGGGAGAAGTATGGACTCCTTGTTTGTAGCTCTAAAAACAGTATTACCAGAGAGCTTGCTTATATAGACCTTTTAGAAAGGCAAAAGGTGGATGGAATAATTTTAAGCACTGTGGGTTTAAAGGCGATAAAGCTCAACAACCTGGTAAAAAAGGGGATTCCCATAGTTCTAATGGATAGAGATGTACCCGGGCTGATATTCCGGTAATGTTTACCAACAACTACCTAGGGGGATGTCAGGCTATCCAATACCTGATAGACCTTGAACACAAAAAAATAGCCTGCATTGCGGGCTCAATGAATACTCTATCCAGTATGAATAGATTAAAGGGATATACCGATACTTTACAAAAAAATGGTTTAGAGGTTGATAAAAAGCTAATTAAGGAAGGGAAGCTTATTTATGAAGATGGTTATAAATTAATGAAAGAGCTTGCCAGGAAATCGAGTGATGGGTTTACAGCAGTATTTTGTTTAAATGATCTGGTAGCTCTTGGTGCTATACGAGCTGTCCAGAAAGATAGCAAGAATATACCCTCTGATTACTCAATAGTTGGCTTTGATAACATATCTCTTTCTTCTGTTAGCAATCCCCCATTGACTACCATTGCCCAGCCAATAAAGGAAATTGCCCAGGGAGCATTTAGAACAATAAAAAGGTGGAAAAAGCAAGGTTTGCTAAAAAAAGAACACAGATTCTGGGATACAAAATTGATAGCGAGGGAGTCTTGTAGAGAAATTAACTGATAACTAAATTTAAGACCAAAGGGAGGTGATGAGAAAGAAGATATAAGATGAGAGTAATAGAGATTATCTAAAAAGGAGTGTTAGAATGAAGAAACTAAGAGTAAAAAGTCGGATAATAGTAGTTGCCTTGGCAATAGGCCTGTTCCTCATAGGAGGAGCAATCTCCTATGCCCAGGAGAGTGAGACCATTACCTTTACCGTCCGTACCCGGGCAAAACCGCCCATGGAAAACTGGCGCGGTGATAACTTCCTCCTGGCGGCTGAGGAACTCAACGCTGATCTGAAAGCCGCAGCTGACCCCCGACGGGTTGAGATCGAACTTGTACAGGACAACACGGACTGGGGCCCTTACGTAAGCGAGTTCGTGCTTAGCTATGGGGCTGGTGAGGCAGTGGACATTTGGCTTACCGGGCACGAGTATATCGGTACTCAGGCCGAGGCGGGTCGGATTATTGCCCTGGATGAGATGTTGAAGGAGTTCCCTACATTCAATCTTGTTATTGATGGGTTGTGGGATTCTACCAGGTATAAGGGTAAGATCTGGGGAATTCCCCAGGACGCTGAGGCCAGGCCGCTCTACTTCAACAAAGCTTTGTTGAAGAAGTTGGGCTGGTCCCAGGAAGAAATCGCAGTTCTGCCGGGAAAGATCGAGAAGGGCGAATTTACCCTCTACGACATGTTGGAAACGGCCAGGGAAGCCGCGGCAAAGGGTGTGGTCGAAATAGGCAATGGTTTCTGGACTCGCCCCTCGAATGGTCCCGATTTCACTGCCTTCTACTATGCCTTTGGCGGAGAGACCATCGATTTTGCGACTGGCAAGCTGGTCTTGGATAAAGCGGCCGCTCTGAAGTACTACAAGTTCTTCTACGATGCTGCACAAACCTACGGGTCAATGGGTGGTCTTGGCTTGGGTTGGTCTGATAGCTGGCATCCTGGGGTCTCCGGAAGCAAAGTCCTGTTCTGGGTAGGCGGGACGTGGCAGTGGGCCGAGTGGGCAGAAATCTACCTCAAGGAACAGGGCGGTGAGGCCTATATGTGGGAGAACTTTGGCTTTGCCTTGATCCCGGCTGCTGAGAAGGGTGGCAAGCCGAATTCTCTTACCCACCCGCTGGCCTACCTTATCAGCTCCCAGTGTGAGTATCCGGACTTGGCGCTGGCCTTGGTTGCTAAGGTCACTAACTATGGACCTAACACCCGTCATGCGATTGCCAGCACCCACCTGGGTATCCTTAAGAACCAGACAGAGTACAAGTTCTACAAGGTGTCCCGCTTGCTAAGCGAGACTCTCTACATGCTCGATTACACCACTTTCTTGCCCAATAATCCCTACTGGGGCTCCTATTCCACTATTACCTACGAGGCTCTGGCAGCGGCGGTGGGGGGTGAGTTTACCCCTGAGCAGGCGGTGGATTTCGTGGTAGATGGACTGCAGCGTGAGCTGGGCGACAAGGTAATCATTCGGTGAAGAGAAGGAAGCAAAGTGAGGAGAGGGGGATTTTCCCCCTCTCCAATTCTTTGAAGACAAGAAACTGGAATTTCTCCCGGTTACAAGGACGATTGGCGCCGTATGCTTTTCTTTCCCCTGCACTTATAGTAATAACTCTGTTTTTCTTTATTCCACTGGTTATGGTTTTTGTCTTAAGCTTTACTAACCTGGACATGACCAACTTCGGAATCCTTGAATGGTGGAGACCGGCAAATTGGAGTTTGGATAATTATGTAAAGATCTTCACCAACAGGTTCTTCCCCAAAATCCTGGGCAATACACTCATCTATGTAGCCCTGACTCTGGCTTTCTTTAACGTGGGAATGGCCTTGATTATCGCCCTGATAACCACCCACATCAGCCGGGGGGCTGGCTTTGCCTTCCGGGCGCTGTGGCTTCTGCCACGTATTACCCCGGTAGTTGTCTATATAATGATGTGGAAGGCCCTGGCTGGGCCTGCTCCCATGGGCATCATAAATAACTACCTTCTTGGTCCCTTAGGCATTGGCAGAGGAGAGTATTTGCTCAACACCTCTCCCTGGGTCTTTGTCATCCTGGTCAACGGGTTCATCGGCGCCTCGTTTGGCATGATTCTCTTTTCCTCAGCCATTGAAGCTATCCCTAAGGAGTACAGCACGGCCTCCAAAGTGGATGGTGCTACAACCTGGCAGACTATCCGTTACATAGTTCTTCCCATGATCAAATGGCCACTCCTTTTCGTCACTACCTATCAGACTCTGTCTCTTTTAACTTCTTTCGAGCAAATCATGCTCCTTACTGATGGAGGTCCCGGACTTTACCAGACGGAAGTTTGGGCTTTGACCGCTTATCACCGTGCTCTAACCAGCTATTTTGGGAATATCCAGTGGGGTTACGGCTCGGCCTGGGCGGTGGTGTTGGTGGTCATCGGCGTAATAATGGCTATTATATACCTGCGGGTTTTCAAGTTCGGTGAGTTGGTGGAGGAACCGAAGATAGATCGGCTATAACGATGTATACAAGCAAAGGTGCCATAAAATGAGATTACCACAAAAATCGAGGGCTGCGCTTGCTTACCTGGTTTTAATCGTGCCTAGCGCCCTTATTGTGCTCGGTTTTCTCTGGCTGTTTATCACCAGCTTCTCGACCAGGACAGAAGGGCTGAGGTCACTGGGATGGACCTTGCGCAACTGGAGTTTCCTGTGGGAGTCACCTTTCGGTCCCCAGTATCCCAGTATCTGGTGGGTAACTTTAAATACATTGGTAATGTCTCTGGTCATGACCCTTATCGTGGTGGTGGTTTCGTCCATGACCGCTTATGCCCTCTCGCGGATGAAATTTACTGGACGGAAGAGTTTCCTTTCCTTGACCTTGATTCTTCACGCTTTCCCCAGTGTGACCCTGCTGATCCCCATCTATTTTGTGCTCATTTGGGTCTCGAAAATCCCTGTTATCGGGCGAGGTGTCCCGCTTCTGGGAGGTTTGGGGTATAATACCATAGGCGGTGTAGCTCTGGTTATGGTGGCCTTTCAACTCCCATTTGGTATCTGGGTGATGAAGGGCTTTTTTGACAACATATCCTGGGATATGGAGCGTTCAGCTTTGATCGATGGTGCTTCTCGGTTTAGGGTGTGGTGGCAAATTATGATGCCTAATATAAAGCCAGGTATTGCTGCGTTGTCTATCTTTTCTTTCATTACCGCCTGGAATGCCTACTTAATTCCGCTTACTTTCACCGCAGGTCGTGCTGGAAAGTCGGCGGTTTTATCTCTTTACCTACAGAATTTTATAAGTGAATCTGTAATGACGGAATGGAACGCGGTAGCAGCGGTAGGATTATTCCAGCTTATCCCGGTGGTGATCTTTTTCCTCTTCACCCAGCAGGTACTACTCAACATTTACGGCGGAGGGAAGAAGGGCGGAGTATAATTTAAATGGGAACAATACATGCAGGAGAACAATAAGTGAAGATAGTTTTTAAACACTTGTGCAAGTACTTTGGCAGGGTGAAGGCAGTTGACAACCTCAATCTAGAGGTAGGGGACGGTGAATTTGTAGCCTTGCTGGGGCCCTCGGGTTGCGGGAAGACCACCATTCTTTTGATGATTGCTGGAATATATAAACCCAGCAAGGGTTTTATCTATTTTGACCAGAGAGTAATCAACGATGTCTCACCTAAAGATAGAAAAATAGGCATGGTATTTCAGAGTTATGCCCTTTATCCTCATATGACTGTCTTTAATAACATCGCTTATCCTTTGAAGCTAAAGAAAGTACCTAGGAAGGAAACAAAAGAAAGAGTTCAGAAGGTCGCTGATATGATGGGGATCGGGGAGCTCCTGGATCGTAAACCAGCCCAGCTCTCTGGTGGCCAGCAGCAGCGGGTGGCCCTGGCGCGAGCCCTGATTAAGGAGCCAGAGATACTTCTTCTGGATGAGCCTCTCTCTAACTTGGATGCCAGGCTTAGAATAATGATGAGATCGGAGCTCAAAAGGTTGCAAAAGGACCTGGGTATTACCACCGTTTTTGTGACCCATGATCAACTGGAGGCTCTAACCATGGCTGATAAGGTAGCAGTAGTGAATTCAGGATACCTTCAACAATTCAGCGGTCCTGATGAGCTTTACAATCATCCGAAAAACTTATTTGTGGCAGGTTTTATAGGGAGTCCTCCTATTAATTTCATCAGTGTCTCTTTACAGAAATCTGATGGCAGGTTTCTTTTGAAAAACAGGGACTTGCAGATAGAACTTGCAAAAGAAATAGGTTTAAAGGCAGAAAATAATTCTACCAGTTCCGAGATATTACTCGGTATAAGACCCGAACATATCACCATTAATAAAAAAGAAGGTATAGAGACCGAAGTCTATGTGGTCGAGCCTCTGGGAAGGGACATCCTGGTTAGTGTAAAACTGGGGAAGTCGATGATTAAAGTCTTTGCCTCACCATCTTTCAAAGCTAATATAGGAGATAGAGTCAAGTTAAATTTCAATTTAGACAAAATTATGTTGTTTGATAAAAAAAGCGAGAAATCACTGTTGTTAGATAAAGACTAGAAGTTGATGGCGCCGATGATTAAAACAGAAGACAAAAAGAATGGAGAGTAATAACTGAAAGTACAGTAAATACGGGTTCGATTAATCAGGTGTGATAATTATAGTCCTTCAGGGAGGGTGGTTAGAAGGATGTTCCCAATGGATCTGAGAACCGATGAGGGATTACCTATTTTTATTATGTTAGAGATTAGTCAGACACTTCAGGGAAACTATGCCGGAAAAATAAAATGTCTATAAAAGGAGTAGGAATAAATGCTTATTCACCCAGGATAAATGGTGATATTGAGCTTCTTGAAAGAGATCTGTCTTATTTTAAGAAGATTGGATTTGATTATGTGGAGATACCTGTACATGGAGTAGATGGAGTGATAAACGGCAAACTTAATCTGGAAAATGTCAAAAGAGTTAAAGAGGTTTTGAGAAAGTATAATCTGAAAGCCGCTGTCCATGCTCCGAATCCCTTAAATCTAAGGAAGGATAATCTTGACTTGCAGGAAGAGGTCTTTCAATCTTCTATTGAGTTTGCCTCGGAACTAGAGGCAAAGGTTCTGGTCTACCATGGTGGCAATTTTGAGAGGAGAAAACAAGAGGGTGAGCTGCAAAATCTAGCCAGTGAGAGGGAGATTAGGGCACTGAAGACCCTAGGTGAGCTTGCAGATAAAAAGGGAGTTCAAATTTGTCTTGAAAATGGTGCATCATCTATTGAAAAATTGGTAACGATGGTGAGGGAGGTAAACAGAGAAAATGTAGGAGTAACTTATGATTTCGGGCATGCCTTCCTTTATTATAGCTGTCATGGTGGGGAGAAGGAATTCTTAACATCGATAAAAGAGGCTCTTCCCTATCTAAAGCACATCCATATACATGATAATTTTGGCCGGGCGAGCATGACTTCTCAGGATGCATCTTATATAAGTCGGCTTCCTTTTGGAGAGGGAGACTTACATTTGCCTCCAGGAATGGGGAAAATTCCCTATGAGAAAATCTTTCCCTTGATAAGAGAATACAAAGGTATAGCTATGGCGGAGATAGATCCCAGGTATGAGTTGTTTTATGGGGGGATCATAAAGAGGCTTCATAAATATATTGAAGAGGCTCATATTCCTTTTCAATCTCCAACCTAAGGGAAGAAACATGCCTCCCCAAAACTTTGATGTGGTGTTATTAGGACATTTTGCCAAAGATAAAGATATTATCGATGCAAAGGAAAGAGATGTTCTTGGCGGTGCTGTCTATTATGGTGCCTTTCCCCTTAAGATGATGGGTATTAACGTAGCTGTGGTGACGAAACTGGCCAGAAAGGATTTTCCTGAACTCTCCATCTTTAAAAGAGCAGGCATTTCTATATTTGCCAGGGAGGGTCCTCAGACAACAGGGATAAGAAATGTCTATTCTCCAGAAGATCCAGATAAGCGCCAGAGTTATCCTTTAGGATTTGCTGGCCCTTTTAGCCAAAAGGACTTTCCAGATATTGAGGCTAAGATAATTCATATTGGTGCCTTAATCAAGGGAGAGATGTCCCTTGATTTGATAAGAAGCCTTTCCAAGAAAGCTGATCTTTCTCTGGATGTTCAGGGGTTTGTAAGGGTAAAGGAGGGTGCTCAGCTTGTCTTAAAGGACTGGGACGAGAAGAGAGCAGCCTTACCCTACCTAAAATACTTGAAGGCAGATATGATTGAGGCCCGGGTTTTAACTGAAACTTCTGATCTACCAACCGCTGCCGAGCTCTTGGCTAAAATGGGTCCATCGGAGATATTGATAACTCATAAAGAGGGTGTGTCTTTATTTGCAAGAGGAAGATTCTATCAAGCTCCTTTCCGTCCAAAGTCCCTAAAGGGACGCACCGGTCGAGGCGATACTTGTATCTCTACTTACATAGCAAAACGCTTAACTTCGCCACCTGGCAAGGCACTTTGCTTTACAGCAGCTTTAACCACTTTTAAGTTGGAAAAAGAAGGTCCATTCAGAGGAAATCTTGAGGATGTGGATGCCTTATCAAAAGAGTTTGAGTTAGACTTGGCAGCTAATAGCATTAGCGATATAGTGTAAAGATAGTATAAGAAGGAGTTGCATCATGGCTAAGATGAAAAGTGTAGTTTTATCTGCAAGGTGGGATCCAAAGAAGGGCTTTAAGCTGGGACCAAAGGATATAGGCAGAAAACTCACCTATCTGGGAAGCCAGGTCTGGCGGAATCCTGGTCTTAAAATAGTGGAAAAGGATATTCCTGAAATTAGTCCTACTGAGGTTCTCATTAAGGTGAAAGCCTGCGGTATTTGCGGGTCTGATGTTCATATGGCTCAGTCTGATGAGGAAGGATATATCTGGTATCCAGGACTTACTGCTTTTCCTTGCACCCTGGGACATGAGTTTTCTGGCATAGTAGTTGAATCGGGAAAACAAGCCCTTAACAAACGCAATGGAAAAAGATATAACGAAGGTGAGGCAGTCACTGCTGAAGAGATGCTCTGGTGTGCATCCTGTCGCCCTTGCGCTGACGGCTATCCTAATCACTGTGAAAGGCTACAGGAGTTGGGTTTTAGCTGTGATGGAGCCTTTGCTGAATATGTAAAAGTAGATGCTCGCTATGTATGGAGTCTGGAAGAGTTAAGGGGGAGCTATAAGAGTGAGGACATATTTCTGGCCGGAAGCCTGGTTGAGCCAACCTCTGTAGCTTATAACGCAGTAATAGAGCGAGGTGGTGGTATTCGCCCCGGAGATAATGTAGTCATTTTAGGGGGAGGACCAATTGGTCTGGCTGCTGTGGCTATCTTAAAGAGAGCAGGGGCGGCTAAGGTGATACTATCTGAGCCTTCTCAGGAAAGAAGAGAGCGGGGAAAGATAATGGGGGCAGATTCTGTTATTAATCCCCTGGAAGAGGACTTTACTGAGCGAGTCTTAGAGTTGACACAAGGTATGGGAGCAAAGCTATATCTTGAGGCTACAGGTCTTCCTGACAAGGTCTTTGCTGATATTGAAGAGACTATCTGGCGAGGAAAGCAAATTAATAGTACAGTAGTGATTGTAGCCCGGTCAGCCAAGAAAATTCCTCTCACTGGTGAGGTATTCCAGGTGCGCAGAGCCTCTCTGGTTGGCTCTCAGGGACACTCCGGTCACGGGACTTTTCCCAGAGTAATAAGCTCTATGGCTGCCGGAATGAACACAACACCCTTGATTACCAAGAAGATAACTTTAAAGGAAGTTCCAGAAAATATAGTTCTACTCCAGGCTGATCGGAAGGAATGTAAAATTACAGCAGTTCTTGATTAAAAAAGGGATAAAACAATGGAGAAGAAGATGTTGGCGGCGGTGTTTGAAGGAAAGGGAAAACTCAGTCTAAAGGAGGTTCCGATTCCTGAGATTAAGGAACTGGATGAGGTGCTTCTTCAGGTGGAAAGGGCCAGTATTTGCGGCACCGATATGCGTATTTTGGAGATTCCTCCTGGGCATCCAGCTACAGAAGGTGTCATTTTATCTCACGAATATACGGGGAAAGTTCTGGCAGTGGGAGGAGCAGTCACTCAATTTTAAAAAAGGTGAACGGGTGGTAGTTGACCCTAATATTACCTGTGGAAATTGTTCTTACTGCAAAATGGGCATCCCCAATATGTGTGAGAATATGACTACCCTGGGCATATTCGTTAATGGTGGATTTGCCAGATACAATGTTGCTCCTGCTAAGGTCTTGCACAAGATTTCTCCTGACCTTCTAGCGGAATTGGCTGTTTTCACTGAGCCCCTTTCCTGTGTTGTTAGTGCCACTCAGAGGCTCAAAGTCCATCCCGGTGAGGTGGTGGTGGTTCTGGGAGCCGGACCTATAGGGCTTTTATTCATCCAAATGTTTAAGGCATCAGGGGCAGGAAAGATTATAGTTTCTGAAATATCAGAATACCGGGCTAAATTCGCTTATGAGAGTGGGGCAAGCCGGGTTGTGAATCCCTTAAAAGATAATCTCGAAAGAATAGTCAAAGAGGAGACTCTTGTAGGAGCCGATGTGGTAGTAGATGCAGTAGGAACTTTATTTAGGAGTGCTATGGCTATTGTACGAAGAGGCGGTCGAATTCTTCTTTTCGGTCAAAATTACCAGGCAAGAGCTCAGG
>JAUWRE010000130.1 GCA_030610725.1 Candidatus Aerophobota bacterium
AGGAAGGTGATGAGGTGATTCTATCTGTTCCCTATTGGGTAAGTTATACTGAACAGATAAAGCTTTCCGGGGCAAAGCCTATTTTTATAGAGACATCAGAGGAAGATGGATTCAAAATTTCTCCTTCTCAGCTTGAGCAGGCAATCACTTCTAAGACCAAGCTTTTTCTTATCAATAGTCCTAATAATCCCACCGGGGTAGTCTATTCTAAGAAAGAGCTGGAGGCTCTTAAGGAGATACTGGTAAAAAAAGGTGTCTATGTGCTCTCCGATGAGATTTATGAAAAAATTATCTATGATGCTAGAGAACACACTAGTATCGCCTCATTGGGACCAGCCATAAAAAAGCTGACTATCCTTATAAATGGCGTTTCTAAAACTTACTCCATGACTGGCTGGAGAATAGGTTATGCGGCAGGAGAGAAGAGGATTATAGGAGCAATGTCCAGTCTGCAGAGTCACTCTACTTCCAATCCTACCTCTATAGCTCAGAAAGCAGCTATAGCAGCCATTTGTGAACAGACAAAAGCTGTAGACAAGATGGTGGTTGAGTTCAGAAAGCGAAGAGATTACGTAGTAGAGAGATTAAAGGAAATTCCGGGAATTTCTTGTCTGAGGCCAGAAGGCGCCTTCTATGTATTTATCAACATATCAAAAATACTGAAAAAGAGGTATAATGGGGAAATAATAGGGGATTCTGTTCATCTGGCAGAATTGCTACTTAAGGAAGCCAGGGTAGCGTTAGTTCCGGGTGCTGCCTTTGGAGCAGACAATTATGTCAGATTGTCCTATGCTGCCTCAATGAATGATATTAGAGAAGGACTTGCACGAATAAGTGAGTTCATAAAAAAATTGGTGAATGGTGAATGGTAAAGAAAGTGAAAGAGATCTGCGTTCTCGATACTCGTTTCCTCTCCCTCAGGGGAGAGGATTAAGGTGAGGGGGATGAACTATGAACAATAAACTAACATGGAGGAGTTAATGGAAGGAAGTTATGCGGAATTACTCAGGACCAAATGCGGAAAAGAGAACTATCGGAAGATAGTAGAATTGAACAATCCGAAACTGCACGATTTTATAGGAAAATACGTGGAGCATTGTAACCCTGCTTCTATTTTCGTTCGTACTGATTCTGCTGAGGATGCTCAGTATATCAGGAAAAAGGCCATAGAAAACGGAGAAGAAAAGAAGCTCGCCCTGCAGGGTCATACGGTTCATTTTGATGGATATTATGACCAGGCAAGAGATAAAGACAAAACTAGACTTCTTCTTCCTTCCAATGTGGACCTTGGTTCTAGTATTAATAGTATGGATAGGGATGAAGGGCTGGTTGAGATACATAAATGCTTGAAGAATATTATGGAGGGAAAAGAGGTCTATATCTGTTTTTTCTGTCTTGGCCCAACAAATTCCCGGTTTTCCATTCCCTGTGTTCAAATAACCGATTCAAGTTACGTTGCCCATAGCGAGGGTATTCTTTATAGGAATGGGTATGAGGAGTTTAAAAGAATGCAAGGCTCTAAGAATTTTTTTAGATTCGTTCACAGTGCTGGTGTTCTGGAAAAGGGAGTAAGCAAAAACGTATCTCAGCGTAGGGTTTATATAGACATAGAAGATAACATAGTTTTTAGTGCCAATACTCAGTATGGTGGAAATACTATTGGTCTCAAGAAGCTTGCTATGCGGCCGGCGATTCATAAGGCTTCCCGGGAAGGTTGGCTGACCGAGCATATGTTTATTATGGGTATTTCTGGTCCAGGAAGACGAGTGACCTACCTTATGGGAGCATTTCCCAGCGCTTGCGGCAAGACCGCCACTTCTATGTTAGAGGGTGAGATTATTGTGGGTGATGATATAGCCTATTTGAGAAAAATAGATGGAAAAATCCGTACTGTGAATACTGAATGCGGAATATTTGGGATTATCAGAGATGTAAACTCAAAAAACGATCCTTTGATCTGGGAGGCTCTTCATTCTCCGGGAGAGATAATTTTCTCCAATGTCCTGGTAAGGGACGACAAGACTCCCTACTGGTTGGGAAAGGATGGTGATGCTCCGGCAGAAGGAGTCAACCATTTCGGGAAGTGGAGCATAGGAAAAAGAGACACAAAGGGTGAAAAAATACATCCCTCTCACAGAAATGCCCGATATACCATCGGACTAAGAAGATTAAAAAACTGTGACCCTAGATTAGATGATCCCGACGGGGTGGAGGTGGGTGGAATAATTTATGGTGGTAGAGATTCTGATACCTCGGTACCGGTAGAGGAGTCTTTTGATTGGGAACACGGAATATTAAGCAAGGGGGCAACATTGGAATCAGAAACTACCTCAGCTACCCTGGGACAGGAAGGAGTAAGGGTATTTAACCTGATGTCAAACCTTGACTTCTTATCCATCCCTCTGGGTGAATATATCAAAATTAATCTAGCTTTTGGCCGCGCCGTGAAGAAACCACCCCTCATCTTTTCCGCTAATTACTTTTTAAAGAACAAAAAGAGAGAGTATATCACTGGGATGAAGGATAAGCATGTCTGGCTTAAGTGGATGGAACTCCGTATCCATAATGATGTTGATGCAATCAAAACTCCCAGTGGCTATATTCCCAGATATGAAGATCTTAAAAGGTTATTTAAAGAGGTTCTGGGTAAGGATTACCCGAAGGAAAGCTATGTAGAGCAGTTTACCTTGAGAATTTCAGAGAACATAGAGAAAATGGAAAGAATAGCTAAGATTTACCAGACAAAGGTTCCCGATACTCCGGATATTCTCTTTAAAGTTCTGGCAGAACAGAGAGAGAGGTTGGGGAAGCTAAGAAAGGAACGGGGAGACTATGTCTCTCCTATTGAGCTTGACTGATGAAAAAGGCCTCAGGACAATTTCTTCTCTCTGTCATTGCGAGGCGGAGCCGAAGCAATCTCTAAGAAGAAAAGCTAGCATGGCCGGAAAATATTATGTTTACATCATAACAAACAAGCGAAATACTGTACTTCATACAGGCGTTACCAACGATTTAGAGAAGAGAATTTACGAGCATAAAACAAAGTTAATTGATGGATTTACCAAGAAATATAATGTTAGTAAATTGGTTTATTACGAGGTGTTTAGTGATATATACAATGCAATTACAAGGGAGAAGCAGATAAAAGGTGGACCAAGGAAGAGGAAGATTGACTTGATTGATAGTGTGAATTCCAACTGGCGTGATTTGTATGAAGAATCATGAGATTGCCACACCTGCTGCTGGCAGGTTCGCAATGACAATAAGGCAGTAGGTGTCGTTACGAACAGGGTCTCTCGTTCGTCATTGCGAGGCGGAGCCGAAGCAATCTCTTGTGATGACGGGGAAAAAGGAAATGGTCATTCGATACCTGAAAATGAGAAGATACATTTTCTACCTGGCTATAATAGCGGGAGTGGCGGTATTGGTATGGCTCTTGGGGGTGCCGTATGCCAGTAAAGAGAAGGATATATATGAAGATAGGCGAGACAGAATGGTCCAGACGCAGATTATGGCACGGGGAGTTAAGGATGAGGCAGTACTTCTTGCTATGGGGACCGTCCCTCGTCATAAGTTTGTCTCAGAAGACCTGGTAGGGTCAGCTTATAAGGATAGGCCCTTACCCATAGAATGTGGGCAGACTATTTCTCAGCCTTACATCGTGGCTTTGATGACCGAGCTATTGAATGTAAGAAGAGGGGACAAAGTCCTGGAAGTGGGAACGGGCTCAGGCTACCAGGCAGCAATTCTTTCCCAGATGGGAGTTGAAGTATATACCATCGAAATTTTTGAAGAACTGGGAACTTCTGCTCAGAAGAGATTGAAAGACCTGGGTTATTCCAGAGTGAGAGTAGAGATAGCCGATGGGTATTACGGCTGGCCAGAGGAGGCTCCTTTTGATGCTATTATTGTCACCTGTGCTGCCAGTCACATTCCTCCTCCTTTGATTGAACAGTTAAGAGAAGGAGGGAGAATGTGTATTCCCGTGGGTAGCGTTTTCTGGACCCAGAATCTAATGCTAGTGCACAGGAAAGAAGGTGAAATTATTACGGAAAATATCCTACCAGTGAGATTTGTACCTCTGCTGGGGGAACATTAAAGTGGCCATTTTTATTTCCATATTCTTTATCTCCTTTTCCATCCTTTCCTATCAAATCCTTTTAATGAGGATTTTTTCCATTACTTCCTGGTCTCACTTTGCCTATATGATAATTAGTGTTGCTCTGCTCGGCTTCGGAGCCAGCGG
>JAUWRE010000131.1 GCA_030610725.1 Candidatus Aerophobota bacterium
TCGGATTATTCCCAAAGAAGGACAGCGGACGATAAGAAGGTTTTATTTCTCTCCCCACATAATTTTCTTAAAGAGATGGAAGCCTACCAAAAGGTTTTGGGAGAGACCTATTTTTCCAGCCCGCCTAAAGCCCGCCTGAGAGTATCTGACTATTTGAAAAGCGAAGTTAAAGAAAGATTGGACAGAATAAGAGAAGGCTTGTCCTGAGGCTTTATTTGACATCCCCCCTATCTTGTATAATAATTAAGCGACTTAGTTAGCTCATTGCTCATAGCAAGTTCAAAACCAAGTTCAAAACATAGTTCATGTCTTGAATTTACTATGAGCTATCAGCTATGAGTTATCTTGATAGTATAGGAATTTCCTTTTTGGACACATATCTGCGAAAATCTGCGTCCTAATTGACTTAAGCTATTTTGAATTTCGTTTTGGTTTTGATTTTCCTATCAGCTATGAGCTATGAACTAATAGAATAGGTGAGAAGAATAGAGGAAATAAAGATCAAGATAACTGATAAAGGTGAAATAGAGCTTCTTTGTGGCAAAAGAGATGAAAATTTAAAGTTCATTGAAAAAGAAATGGGAGTTACTTTTGCACTGAGAGATAATTTTCTTAAAATTAAAGGAACGAAGGAACAAGTAGAGAGGGCAGAAAGGTTAATTAAAGGGATTTTTTTTCAACTGCGCAAAGGATATACTTTCTCTCCCCGAGAGATAAAATATCTCTTGGTTAATACGGAAGAGAAAAAATCAGATGCGGTTAATTCTGCCCTGGTAGTTCTTACTGATCCTCGAGGGAGGAAGATAAGACCTCGCACAAAAGGACAAGAAGAATATGTGGAGGCGATAAGAAATAACGAGGTGATTTTCAGTATCGGCCCTGCAGGAACAGGGAAGACTTATCTGGCAGTGGCTATGGCGGTAGCATCATTAGAAAAAGAGGAGGTAGTCCGTATAATCTTGACTCGTCCTACGGTAGAAGCAGGAGAGAAATTGGGCTATCTACCAGGAGGATTAGAAGAAAAGGTGGAGCCATATCTTCGTCCTTTATATGACGCATTGTATGAGCTGGTTCTTGCCGAAAAGTTCCACATACTTCTGGAGAGGCGGATTATTGAAATTGCACCTCTAGCTTATATGAGAGGTCGTACCTTTAACGATGCTTTCATTATTCTGGATGAGGCGCAAAATACGACCTATAAGCAGATGAAAATGTTTTTGACCCGACTGGGGTTCGGATCAAAGACAGTAATTGCAGGAGACATCACCCAAATTGACCTTCCTAAAGAGAAAAGTTCAGGGTTGGTGAGTGTACAGTCATTGTTTGAGGGCACACCAGGGATAAAGACTGTTTATCTTACTCAAAAAGATGTGGTAAGGCATCGTCTGGTGCAAGAGATTGTGAAGACATATGAAAATTATGAAAGAGAAAAGAAGAGTAGTTAAGAGAGTGACAAAGATAAACAGTTCTAAGGATAAAAAAATCCAGATTAGAAATCTGTTTGTATTGGCTAGAGAACATTTTCAAAAGTGGCTCTGGGGGTCAGGGGTAATAGTAGGTTTGGCTTTGATTTTTCTTTTACCTGGAACCAGGGAAACCGATTGGTTTAAACAAATCGGTTTAATTAGTCTGGTAATTCTGTCTGTTTTTGTTCTCTTTATTTATCTTCGGAGATTCTGGCCGGAATTTCTTTTATCTCGACCTTTATCCTTATTGGGGATTTTGATTGTCTCTATGGCTGCAATAGGGAAAGTCATCATATTGTTGCCTCAAGTACCTGACTACTTTATTCCCATTGCTTTTTTATCTATTTTAGTTTCACTTCTTTTTACTCCCGTCCTATCTGCTATAATAACTTTATTATTAGTTATTCTTTTTGCTGTTAATACCCAGAATTTGGGGATTTTGCCGATTCTAACTGTAGGAGGGATGGTAGGTGCATATACTGCTTCTTTTGTTCATCAGAGAACTGATTTAACTAAAGGTGGTCTTTATGTGGGTATATCCAATGTTTTAGCAATATTGGCCGTAGGTTTAGTTGGTAGTCATTCTCTTTCTTATATTTTAACTATGAGCTTATGGGGTGTAGGAAGCGGCTTTTTTTCCAGTATTTTAGTTATGGCAGTATTGCCTTATTTAGAAACCTATTTTGGGATAACTACCGATATCAGGTTACTAGAGCTAGGTAATTTAAATCTTCCCCTTCTTAATAGATTGACTATCGAGGCTCCCGGTACATATTACCATACTATAATGGTGGCGAGTCTGGCTGAGGCGGGAGCAGACGCTGTTGGGGCTAATTCTCTTTTGGTAAGGGTAGGTGCTTATTATCATGATATTGGTAAGATTGTTCGACCCCACTTTTTTTTCGAAAATGCTGGGTCAGGTGAGAACAATCATCACCAGAAAGTAACTCCTAATTTAAGTTCGGTGATTATTATATCCCATTTGAAAGATGGAGTGGAGATGGCTCAGGATAATCGTCTTCCTCAAGTGATTATAGACATCATTAGAGAGCATCATGGGACTGGGCTAATAGCACATTTTTATAGAGAGGCCCTGTTAAAAGAAGACACAAAGAATAAGGAGTTAATAGGGGAAGAGAATTTTCGCTATCCAGGTCCTAAGCCTCAGTCCAAGGAAGCAGCTATTGTAATGTTGGCTGACTCAGTAGAAGCTGACTTTCGTTTTCTGCCGCGGCGAAATATTAAAAGCATAGAAACTCAGGTAGGCAAAGTGATTGGCAATAAGCTGAGAGATGGACAACTGGATGAATGTGATTTAACCTTGAGAGAGATAGCTAAAATAACCCAGGCTTTTAGCAGGACCCTGGCTGGCGTTGTCCATACTCGCGGAAGGTATCCGGAGGAGATGTTAAAGAAGGAATCCAAAATTGGGTAGTTTCATGCCTAAAGTCCAGATAAGAAACCTACAGAGGAAGATGGTTGATACAGAATTCCTGGGAAAGGTGGCCTTGATGGTATTGGACGATAATTTGGCTTCTAGAAAGAAGAAAGAGATAAGTATAGCCTTGGTGGATATTAAGAGAATGGCTAAGTTAAATGAGAAATTTCGTGGGGTGAAAGAGCCTACGGACGTTTTAGCTTTTCCTCTGGGAGGGGAATTTGTATCTACAGAAAGTCTATTGGGGGAGGTGGTGATTTCAATAGACAAAGCCGAGGAACAAGCCAGAGAAAGAGGGCACTCGTTGGAAAGCGAGCTTGCTCTTTTAACAGTTCATGGGGTTTTGCACTTACTCGGTTATACTGATGAGGATGAAGATAAAAGAAAGACTATGCAGGCCAAAGAAAACAAGATTCTTCGCTTTTTTAGAATAGAGTTGAGCAGTGAAAGGAGAGAAGTCAATGAGAAGAAAGAAGAATAAAAGTCTAATTCTTTTACTTATTTGCTTATCTTTTATGGTGGGTTTGAGTGTCAATGCAGCTAGAGCAGATTTAGTAGTTAAGATAGGTTATGTAGAATTTGTAAGGATTTTCCAGGGATATGAAAAGACCAGGGAACTGGAAGTGAAACTGCAGATGGAGAATGAAGCTGATGGGAAGATGCTTAGCGAAAGAAGGCAGATGATAGAAAAAGAGATAGATAAACTTAGAGAAGAGCTGGAAACGCAGGCATTGATGCTCTCAGAATCTGCCAGTGAGGAAAAACAGGCAGAGATAGAACGCAGGGCTGAAGAATTGTATGAGTTCAGTGCATACATTGAACGGCGAATGATAGATAGGGAGGCTAAGTATACGGATGTGATCCTGAAGGACCTCGATTTGAGGTTACTTTCGATAATAGAAAGTATTGCCGAGAAAGAAGGGTATAGATTTGTCTTTGACCGAAGGTCTTTATTTTATGTTACTCCAGAAAAAGAGTTTGACTTGACAGATAAAGTGCTAGCTCGGTTAAATGAGGAATATAAAGCGGAGATTGAAAGTGGTGAATAGAATTTCGTTGCTCGAAGAAAAAACAATAAGACGGTAAGTGGTGAATAGAAATTCGTGATGCGTCGTGCGTGATGCGTATTGCGCAATACGCAATACGATATACGCAATACGAAATACGGGTTGTTGCCATGAAAAAAACTTTAGAAGAATTAGCAAGACTTGTACAAGGCAAAGTTGAAGGAGATGGAGGAGTAATAATAGAAGGCGTAGCTAAGGTGGAAGAGGCCAAGAAGGGTGAAATTACCCTGGCTGTT
>JAUWRE010000139.1 GCA_030610725.1 Candidatus Aerophobota bacterium
TCAGCTTTTCATAGGTAACCTCAGGACGCCTGAGAAGTCCCCTTAAGCTAAGAGGAGCTTTTATCGGTTTTGTGCCTAGTTGGACAAGCTTCTTATTTGCTTCTTGAGTAGGAAAAATCTTACTTGAGCCAAGCCTATCCAGTTCCAATTTGACCATTCTTTCTTTCCCCTTGACTTTCTGATGTTCTTCGCTACTCACCAACCCTACCCTATATCCCTTTTCACGCAGTCGGAGGTCTGCATTGTCTTCTCTTAACAAAAGGCGATATTCGGCCCGGGAGGTAAACATACGATAAGGTTCGTTAGTTCCCCTGGTCACCAGGTCATCAATTAAGACACCAATATAAGCCTCTGCTCTATTTAAAATAAGAGGCTCCTCTCTTTTAACCCTAAGAGCGGCATTAATTCCGGCTATAAGTCCCTGGGCAGCTGCTTCCTCATAACCGGTAGTCCCATTAATCTGGCCAGCAAAGTAAAGTTCACTAACTAACTTTGTCTCCAGAGTGGACCTTAAGCAGGTAGGGTCAACATAATCATGCTCTATACCGTAACCCGGACGCATCACTTCCACCCTTTCCAGGCCCTTAATGCTTCTAAGCACTTTTATTTGAACATCAAGAGGAAGACTGGTAGAAAGACCATTAGGATAGAACTCTGTTGTCTTAAGACCCTCTGGTTCAAGAAAAACCTGGTGGCGCTTTCTCTCAGGAAATTTCATTACCTTATCCTCAATGGAAGGGCAATATCTCACTCCCGTAGCTTTGATTGTACCAGTATATAAGGGTGAACGGTCCAGATTGTCTTTGATTATCTGATGGGTTCTGACATTGGTATAGGTAATATAGCAAGGAAGGAATGCCTGCTCTCCTATCTCTTCTGTGGAAAAAGAAAAGGGAATAGGATGAGAATCTCCTTCCTGAGAAGTAAGAGAGGAAAAATTAATACTCTTTCCATCCAGACGAGGGCAGGTCCCAGTCTTAAACCTACCCAGGCGAAATCCCAAATCCCTTAAGTTGCGGGCAAGTTGAATAGAAGAAAAACCACCCATTCTTCCTCCCGAGAAATGTTTTAAACCAATATGAATTATGCCCTCTAAAAAAGTTCCCGGAGTTATGATTACACATTCACCCAGAAACCTCTCTCCTATAGAGGTCTCCACTCCCCAGACTCTCCTTTGAGCCAGATTAGATTTACTGGAAGAAGAAATATCTTTTAGCAGGAGGTTATTCACCAGGGCCTGCTTTATATCCAAACCCGGCTGATTTTCTAAGGTATATTTCATATAAAGACGATAGCTCTCTCTATCTGCCTGGGCGCGGGAAGACTGGACTGCTGGACCCTTTTTAGTATTGAGACGACGAAACTGGATAGCTGTTTTATCAATAGCTTTAGCCATCTCTCCTCCCAGGGCATCAATCTCCTTAACCAACTGACCCTTACCCAATCCGCCTATAGCTGGATTACAGGACATAAGACCTATTGTATCCAGATTCATAGTCAGAAGTAGAGTTTGGCAATTAAGCCTGGCTGCGGCTAGACTCGCCTCAATTCCGGCGTGACCGCCCCCTACCACAATAACATCGTATTTTTTAGGATAAATCAAGTGGCAGCTCCCTGATAAATATTTAGGGGAATACGTTCCTTCCTGCCATTGTCCTGAGAGCCTTCAGAACGACGTAGTAATCTCTGATGAAGAACGAGATTGCTTCACTTCGTTCGCAATGACAAGCAGGGAACTTTCCTCACCATTATCCTAGCAAAAAAAGAGTGAAAGTAAAACAGGAGGCTCAGAACAATTTCTTCCGTCGCTGTTTTTTGTTGCTGGTTGCTCGTTGCTAGTCGCTCGTGACCCCTCACTCTATTTCCCAAACAGTAAGTGGTTAATTGGTGAGTAGGTCTGAATGCTCGGAACTCGCTTCTTGCATCAACTAAATTGACCATTTAACTAATTAACCAACACAATACGAGATAATAATGAAGAGCATATATCTTGATGCATCTATTCCTTCTGCCTTTTGTGAAAAATCGCAGCTAGAGAGACGTAAGATTACCAGAAGGTGGTGGAATAATGAAATCAGCCGATACGAAATAGTAGTCTCTTGTTTAACTATTGAAGAAATAGAGGCGCTGAAAACAAAAGAAAAGAGAGAGGCTATCCTCTCTTTAATTCGAGATTTTCCTGTTTTGGAAAATTCGCCGGCGGCCGAGCGAGTAGCTAAAAAATATATCGAGGAAAAAATTATACCTCCTAATGCCTTCAACGACGCCCTTCATCTTTCTATAGCTGTAATCAACAAAAAAGATATCCTCTTAAGCTGGGATTTTGCTCATTTAGTTAACTCAAAAGTGGAAAGAAAAGTAAACGCCTATAATCTCATTAGTGGTTATTCTCGCATAAGAATTGTGAGCCCACAAGACCTGATGGAAGAAGCAGATTAAATTGATTTCGGTATGTTCGAGATTCCTTGACTTTTGGTAAGAATCTCTTATTATCACATCAAAGTAATACCCCACGGAGGAGAGAATAATGCCCAGGATAACCAAAAAAGGACAAGTAACTATTCCTAGGAAAATAAGAGAGGCTATTGGTATCAAACCAGGTAGTGAGGTAAATTTTCAAATTTATAGGGGAGAGTGCGTATTGAAGAAAGCAGTAAAGGATAAAGAATGGTTATGTTTATCCTAATGAGAAACCAGGGGTAGACATTGAATTTAACGAAGACTTAGCTAAAAAATATCTCTGTGACAATAAAGTTCCGAAGTGGACGATAGCTCGTCTTCCGGATGGCACCATTTGGCATTCCCAAAAATTTTAATAATACTGGAGGATATCATGTCTATCTTAGCAAAACCCAAGGTTGAAATAGTTGACCCTGAAATGAAAGAGTTAATTGATCAGAATAAACCTATACTTCGGGTTGAAGGTAATTTTCAATTCACTGAGGGTCCGATATGGATGAAAAGAGGTCAATACCTTCTTTTTAGCGATATACCTGCTAATACGATTTACAGTTGGTCTCCTGAGCAGGGTCTTAGTGAATGGCGTAAGCCATCCAATAATGCTAATGGTAATACTGTAGATAATGAAAGAAGATTAATCACCTGTGAACACACTTCTCGTCGTGTTACCCGCACAGAAAGGGATGGTAAGATTACTATACTTGCTCGAACCTATCAAGATAAGCATCTTAATTCACCTAATGATGTTGTGATAAAAAGGGATAAAACAATTTGGTTTACAGATCCTCCCTATGGAATTAGACCCGAGATGCAGGAACAGCCTGCTAATTATGTCTTTCGGTTGAACTCTGAAAAAGAGGAGCCTATGCCAGTCGCAGATGATTTTTCTCGCCCCAATGGTCTATGTTTTTCCCCTGATGAAAAATTTCTCTACGTTGCAGACAGCGATACTAAGATCCATCATGTCCGGCGTTTCGTAGTCTTAGATAATAATACCCTAAAAGAAGAGAGAATATTTACCATTATCTACCCCGGTGTGCCTGATGGAATACGAGTAGATTCAGAGGGTCATCTCTTTTGTGCAGCAGGAGATGGTATTCAAGTATTCAATGTCAATGGGAAACTCATTGGAAAAATTCTTACACCGCAGACAGCTTCCAATTGCACTTTCGGTGATTCTGATTTAAAAGAACTTTTTATCACAGCTACCGAAAGTGTTTGGAAAGTATCATTACTGGTGGCTGGTGCTCGCTAAGGGATCTTTGTACTAATGGACAAAAAAACCTCTGTTATTTTGATCGGTGTCCTTATGGCGATTATTTTGTTTCCTCTGTTCTCTCTTTTCTGTCGTCATAAACCTCAAGATATGGGTCTTTTGCCAGATGGGTGCCTTATTTGTATGCGGCCTCCGGATTTGGTATAGGAATAGGTGGACCAGTCCTTGCAGCAGCAGTTGCTAATATATTCCATGGAGAGAGTTTTGGTTTTATCCACTATGACCAATCTTATTCTCGTTTTCCTTCCTTTAGCCATGCTCTTCCCATCCTTAGTGAAATCTCTTGTTGTACATTCTGCCATATAATGAATTTAAAACAAGCGACGTGACACGGAGGCGCAAAAAGGGAAATATCCCTC
>JAUWRE010000173.1 GCA_030610725.1 Candidatus Aerophobota bacterium
CAGAGATCACAATTTCATTGAAAAAGCTGGCAAATTACTTGATCTTTATGCCAAACAATGGGAGGGTAAATCACTCGAGCCAAATGCTTATGATATCTGTGCTGATGAAAAGACAAGTATCCAGGCCAGAATTCGCAAGCATCCTACTACTACTCCTCCATCTTCGGGGAAGCCAATGAGAGTAGAGCATGAGTATACCCGTGCTGGTGCATGGACTTACCTTGCTGCTTGGATGTCCACAGAACAAGAATCTTTGGTCGTTGTGAAGAGAGGAGTGGAATTAGACCATTTGATCGATTGGTGGATCAGGTAATGCTCCAAGTGCCTTACAAAACAGCTAACAGGGTCTTCTGGATTATAGATAATGGTTCTTCTCATCGAGGAGAGCCCTTTGTTGAACGTCTCCAAAAGAAATGGCCAAATGCTATTGCTGTTCATTTACCCATCCATGCCAGCTGGCTTAACCAAATTGAAATCTATTTTGCTATTGTCCAGAAAAAAGCTCTGACTCCCAATGATTTTCCAAGTCTTCAGGCGGTAGAAGAACGCTTGTTGAATTTCCAGACCCGATACCAAGAGATAGCCCGTCCCTTTAGCTGGAAATTCACGCGTAAAGATCTGAAGGAAAAACTCAAGCTTGTCAGCGACCATATTATTAAGCAATATGAACCAGCAGCTTTCCAAGCTTTAAAAACTGAGAACCTTTTGTCTTGGAATAAAATACAAGAAACATCATCTGTCTATGCGAATACGTAACACAATTTATGAAATAGACCACTTAGTGAAAATCCAATTTCTAAAAGTTTTAGTGACTCTTCAGTCAGTTTTTAATACTTAAATCTTCCATAATCCGTATTCATCAGCGTCCAAAAAGGAAATTCCTATACTATCAAGTTACCCCCCTCTCCCTTCCCTCTTCCCCGTGGGGAGAGGATTGAGGTGAGGGGGAAAAGGAAATTCCTATACTATCAAGTTATCAATTCTATCTTTTTCAGATAATCCCTTAATCCATCCAGAATCCCCTGGGCGATTTTCTTTCTGAAATCATCCTTTTTTAGTTTGCTCTCCTCCCAGGCATTAGAAATAAAGCCTATTTCCACCAAAACAGCTGGCATAGCTACCCATCTTAAGACGCGGAAGGGAGCTCTCTTTACTCCTCTATCCTCTAAACCAGTAGCTTCTGATAACCTCTTCTGGATAGAATGAGCTAAATCATTGCTTTCGCTTTTATATTTGTCTTGAATCATATCCCAGAGAAGAGCCTCTGCCTCCCGGGAGATACCTTTGGATTCAGCAGGTCTATTCTCCCTTGCTGCCACCAGTGCTGCTTCTTTGTCCTGGGCATACATAGAATTAACAAAAGTCTCTACTCCTGTTGCTCCCCGGCTAGGAGCTGCATTGGCATGGATGCTTATAAAAATATTTCCTCCTATCTGATTAGCCATTTCTGTCCTTTGATATAAATAAAGGAAACTGTTATCGTCCCTGGTTAAATGAACCTCTATTCCTGGCTCCTTTTCCAGCAGGCTAGCCAATTCCTTAGCTACTGCTAAAACTACGTCTTTTTCCTTTAATCCACTGGGACCTACAGCTCCTGGATCGTCTCCCCCATGCCCAGGGTCTAAAACTATCTTAAAGACCTTTCCTTTCTGCTCTGGAGAAACCGAAGGGATAGAAGGAGACAATTCAATCTTCTTTAATAGTTCTACTACCAAATCCTTATCTGAAGCATCTCTCGGTCCCCTTATATCAATAACCAAACTATCTGGTTCTTGGGAAGAAATATTATAAGTATACTCGGTGATAGATAAATCTATAACTACCTGCAGTACAGACTCATGTTCTTGCTTTAAACGAACTACCTGGATAAAGCTATCCCCCACCGCTATCTCCTTCTCATATCCTACTTCAGCTCTTCCCTGTAAAGTAAGGAGGACAGCCGGAAATAGATTAATCAACAAACGAGGGGGACTGGTCAACTCTCTGGCAGGTAGACAGTCTGTTTGTGCTGTTTTTTCTATAATTATCTGGGTGTGGGTAGAGAAAGATTCATATCTTATATTCCCTACTTCATAATTCTGAAGAGCTTTTGTAGGATAAGCAAACAACAAAAAAGAAAACAGAAAGAGTAAGACCCTGATAGCTTTATCCATCCTGAGCTTCCAAATTCTATGATTTTCTTTCCTGGGAGTGATTTTTAGGTTTTGAGTTTTTCCCTCTTTTTTCTGAAAATCCAAGTTTATCTCTTATCTTTCGCTCTATTTCTCCTCGCAAAGCAGAATTCTTTTTTTCCTTAAGAAATTGACGAGCACTTTCCTTGCCTTGCCCTATCTGAGTATCTCCATAGGAATACCAGCTTCCTGACTTTTCAATAATTCCTAACTCGCCACCCACATTCAATATATCTCCCTCCTGAGATATCCCCTGGCCAAACAGGAGGTCAAACTCAGCTTTACGAAAAGGAGGAGCAAGTTTGTTCTTAACTATCTTTACTACTGTTACATTGCCTATTCGCTCTTCCCCTTTGGTCAAGAAAGCCTTTCTTCTTACCTCCATTCTCACAGAAGCATAAAACTTAAGAGCTCTTCCTCCCGGAGTGATTTCAGGATTACCAAAGACCACTCCAATCTTCATCCTTAATTGATTAACAAAAATAGTGCAGGTCTTAGAATTACTTATGGCTCCAGTTAATTTACGTAAAGCCTGGGACATAAGTCTGGCTTGAAGTCCCATATGGGAATCCCCCATTTCTCCTTCCAATTCAGCCCTGGGAACAAGAGCAGCTACTGAATCAACTATAACTACATCTATGGCATTACTTCGTACCAGGAGTTCGGCAATTTCCAGAGCTTGCTCGCCCGAATCAGGTTGTGAAATGAGAAGGTCATCTATCTTCACCCCCAAATTCCCGGCGTAGGTAGGATCTAGAGCATGTTCGACATCAATGAAAGCCACTATTCCCTCTTTTTTCTGAGCCTCAGCAGCAATATGTAAGGCCAGGGTAGTCTTTCCAGAACCCTCCGGACCAAATATTTCTATCACCCTGCCCCTGGGAACACCTCCTATGCCAAGAGCTGCATCCAGAGCGAGACTTCCTGTAGGAATAACGTCTATGCCCATACGAGCGGCTCTCTCTCCTAAACGCATAAGCGAACCCTTGCCGAACTGACGCTCAATCTGAAGTCTGGCTATCTCCAAAGCCTTCATCTTTTCTTCTTTCATAAG
>JAUWRE010000150.1 GCA_030610725.1 Candidatus Aerophobota bacterium
GCAGCTTGTATCCTCATCAATACTATCCAATTTATCAAAAGAATCCATTATGAACGCGATTTCTAAAGCCACCTTTTCCCTCCACTATATTTATATCAAAGAAAAAGAATAAGTCTAGTTATGTTTGACACAAGAAGATATGAGTATAGTATAGATTATAAGGTTATGGGAGAATTAGCAAGTGAAGGGAGAAATTGGCCATTATCAGGAGCTGGTGGATTACTTTTTAGATTCTTGTTCTTTTCGAAAGAAACTGAAAATAGGAGCGGAGTTTGAAAATCTAGCCGTTTTTGCCCATTCGGGAAAAGCTATTCCTTACAGAAACGAAAGAGGGGTGACAGCTATTCTTTCCGGCTTGAGCCAGAAATTTGGATGGGAACCACTGAAAGAAAAGGATGAGCTTATTGCCCTTTCCCGTGAAAGTTCCTGGGTAACTTTGGAACCCGGAGGGCAGATAGAGCTGAGTACGAGTGTTCATAATGACATTCATCAAGTAAAGAGTGAATGGGAAAAGTTCATAGAAGAGATTAAATCCATTGTAGAGCCCTTCGGTATAAGATGGTTAGGACTGGGCATTCAGCCTGTGAGCCTCCTGGAAGATATAGAGTGGGTGCCAAAACAGAGGTACAAAATTATGGTTCCTTATATGGCTGAACATGGAAGGATGAGCCAGTATATGATGAAAAAAACCGCTTCAATACAGGTAAGTATGGACTATCTTAGTGAAGACGATTTTGTTAGAAAAATGCGTACTGCCTTATTTCTGGCACCTATGATAACTGCTATTTTTGCCAACTCTCCTATTTCCGAAGGCAAGATAAATGGTTTTTTAAGTGAAAGAGCCTATATATGGAATCATACAGATGTTGCCCGTTGTGGTCTAATTGAGGAGAAATTCCTTTTCAATCCGCAATTTTCAACTTATGTTAACTATGCTTTACAGGTTCCTATGTTCTTTATAATAAGAGAAAATCGTTGGATTGAGGTCAAGAATATGACTTTCTCTGCCTACTTGAAGAATGGATACCAGGGCTACAAAGCAACCTGGGATGACTGGGAACTCCATCTTTCTACTATTTTTACTGAAGTGAGAGCCAAGAAATATATAGAGCTGAGATGCGCTGATTTACAGAAAAGGCAATTTGCTCCTGCTGTCGCTGCTTTATGGAAAGGAATTCTATATAACGAGAAAACACTGAGGACGGTTTGGTCGATGATGAAAAGCCTATCCTGGAAGGAACTGTGCTCGCTCTACCTTACTGTTCCCCGGGAAGGTTTGAAAGTCAGGTTGAAAGGGGTAAGGCTACTCGATATTGCTAAAGAAATACTAAAGATGAGTTATTCTGGTTTAAAAGAGCAGCGACAGTTTAATCAGGATGGGGAAGATGAGAGTATCTATCTTGAGCCCATTATGGAACTTATCATAGAGGATGAGATGTGCCCAGCAGAAATAATAATTAAGAACTGGAACAGTAGCTGGCACAAGTCTATTAACAAATTGATTGAGTATAGCTCCTACTAGAATTTGTCAGCCCTGCCAATTCTTCACATTTTACAAATTTCATATCCTGGCAAATACTCGGCAAACCCCATTGCGAGGGATGAAATCCCGAAGCAATCTCAAAACCAGACTCAGAGCAGATTTGGCAATTCTAAAAAGAGATTGCTTCGCCTTGCTCGCAATGACAAAATTGGAGTTTTTCAGAGCTTTCTAGAATACTAATTAAGGTTCTGTAAATAATTGACAAGTTGCATTTTTTGGCTATAGTAACACTGTTCAGCAGGGGGGATGACTGAATGTTCACGATATTTTTGGTTAGTGTAATTGTAATTTCGTTGTCTGGCGTAATGATGCCAGGACCTCTATTCGCCATGACTGTTGCTAAAAGTTACAATAATCCTGCTTCAGGAGCATTGGTAGCTTTGGGGCATGCAGTGATAGAGATTCCTTTAATATTTCTGATATATTTTGGTTTTGCTAATTTTTTAAAGTTGACTCAACTGCAAATTTTCATTGGTGTAGCTGGTGGGGCCATACTGATTTATATGGGAATGGATATGATCAGGTCAAGGAAGGCTATGGTTGAAGAGGGCAAGGACTTGCCTTATGGTTCATTTGTGGGTGGGATTATTACCACGGCCGTTAATCCCTATTTTCTCTTATGGTGGGCTAGCGTTGGCGCAGCTCTTATTGTCAAATCCATAGCCTTTGGACTAATGGGTTTTGTTCTGTTTACGGTGATACATTGGCTTTGCGATTTCGCTTGGCTATCAGGTATATCCTTGGTAATTCATCGATTACACCATTTATGGAGTAAGAGGGTACACCGGGCAATATTTAGTTTATGTGGTCTGCTTATGGTTGGTTTTGGTATCTGGTTTATAGGTTTGGTTATTGTTAAACTATAGCGGATAGCGTTTAGCGTGTAGCTGATAGCGAAAAACGGGAAACCATAGTGGATAAGTTCATTGTTCATGGTTTATAGTTCATCGACAGAAAGAACGATAAGATGGTGAGTAGTGAGTGGTTAATTGGTGAGCGGTGAATAGTGCCCTCTCCCACTTTTGGGGAGAGGGATAGGGTGAGGGGAAAAAGGAAATTCCTATACTATCAAGTTAGCTCATGGCTGATAGCTCATAGTAAATTCAAAACAAAGTCCATGGCTTAAGTCAATTAAGACGCAGATTTTCACAGATATATGTCCAAAGAGAAAATTCTATCTATCACAATATAATATGATTTTATCAAGGCAATGTCAAGAAATACCTCAGGACAATTTCTTCCGTCGCTGTATAGTAGCCTTTTATTATTTCTGCTCAGCTTCTCGTTTCGGGAAAAATATAAACTCGTCGCCTTACTCCTCAGACAGTATATTTTTCTTTTTCCTCAACTGGAAGCTTCGTTAAGGTTGCTCCTATAAGGCTTCTTCAGAAAATGTCCTTCGGCAGAAGTGTAAGCCTTCTACATGTAATATTTTGACTGAACCTAGATTTTTGCTATTATGTTCTTATATTGATAAGAATTGGTAAAAGATAAGGATTGACTAAACTAAGGGAGGAATTAATAATGCGGATCGGTGTTCTTACCGGAGGAGGAGATTGTCCAGGGTTAAATGCCGTTATCAGAGGTATAGTTATCCAGGGAGAAAGAGAAGGTTATCAGATAGTAGGATTTGCAGAAGGATGGCTGGGGGTCATGGAGAATAGATGGAGAAAGCTGAACAGAAAGGATGTAGAAGACATTCAATCAGAGGGAGGGACCATTCTCTTTACCTCCCGTACCAATCCTTACAAGGAAAGCAATGGTTCTATCAGAGTCAAGGATACACTCAAAAAAGAAGGAATAGAAGTTCTGATAGCTATAGGAGGAGATGACACTCTGGGGGTAGCCAATCGACTCTACCAGGAAGGAGTAAAGACAGTGGGAGTGCCCAAGACCATTGACAATGATCTTTCTGCTACTGACTACACTTTCGGGTTTGACACAGCTATCAATATAGCCATAGAAGGAATGGATAGACTGAGCACTACAGCCAGATCTCACCATCGAGCCGTGATAGTAGAAATAATGGGACGCCATACAGGTTGGATAACCCTGCAGGCAGGAGTCGGAGCAGGAGCCTCCATTATTCTCATTCCCGAAGTTCCCTTCTATATAGAAGAAATATGCGAGACTCTTATCAAACGAAAGAAAGAAGGAAATAACTACACCATCATAGCTGTAGCAGAAGGAGCAAAAGCAGCCGAAGGAAGCAAATTCCTCTCTCAGGAGGTAGTCAAAGGGGAAAAAATAGATGCCTTCGGTCATATCCTTTTAGGAGGAATTGCCACCCTTCTGGAG
>JAUWRE010000172.1 GCA_030610725.1 Candidatus Aerophobota bacterium
CATCCGAATGGCATCTATAAAAGCCTGCTTATTCATTATATCCCGGGGGAGAATATTTTCCTTAATCAAATCTATAATCCTCTCTCCGCTTTCATAGGCGAGCCTCTTTCTTTTGGCGGAGACAGCCAAAGCACAGCCAGACCCAGTCAGGCTCATTCCCAGGACTTCCGTCAGGCAATCCATAGTGTTAGCTGTATATAGCCCTTGACATGAACCGACTCCCGGGCAGGCCTCTTCTTCTAAGGAATGAAGTTGTTCTTCATTTATTTCTCCCTTTTTGAATCTACCCACCGCCTCATAGGAATCCCTCACATAAGAAAGTCTCTTTCCTCTCAACCTCCCCGAGAGCATAGGGCCAGCGGTAACAATAATGGTAGGGATATTTATTCGCGCGGCAGCCATAAGGGCACCAGGGGTTATTTTATCACAATTAGTAAGAAGAATAAGACCGTCAAAAGAGTGAGCTAGAGCTACACTTTCAATAGAATCAGCTATTAGTTCCCGGGAGGGAAGGGAGTATCTCATTCCTATATGTCCCATAGCAATTCCATCACAAATAGCAGGAATGCCAAATATAAAAGGACAACCTCCTGCTGATTCCACCCCTCTTTCTATAAACCTTTCCAGGTCACGCATCTGAATATGGCCTGGAACTATGCTGCTGAAACTAGAAGCGATCCCTATAAAAGGTTTGCTTAAGGATTTTTTGGTTACTCCTGTGGCGTAGAGTAATGCCCGATGAGGAGCTCGTTCTATTCCCTTCTTTATTCTGTCGCTGCGCAATTTTTACTCCTGGATAAAATCATAGTTTTTCCTACTTGAAGTATGACGACTATCTACACACCACCAGATATCCCTCTTTTTAGCTTATATCGGGTAGCGTAGAGCGTATAGTGAAAGACGCTAAACGCTATGCGCTATGCGCTGCCTTCTATGTTCAAAAACATCCTTCAGTGTTTCTTCACTCACAAAGCGTACCCGATACTAGCGCCAAGGCTAAGAGCAAATCCTACCCCACTAGTATAATAACCTGCTCGTGCAAAGGGTTCTACACTCAGGTTTGGAGTAAAGGAATATCTATAACCAGCTTCTGCCCCAAAACCAAAAACATTTGCAGAGATCCTTAGCCCCTCTCCCAATGGAGCGGAAAAATCACTTACACTTGCAAAACCTCCTATCCATAATCCTTCCGGAGCAGTAGGTCCTAGATACTTTTTCACTCCCACCAATCCACCTAAAATCGTCACACCACTCTCGAGACCCAGGCTTCCCTTTCCATGTAAAGCAAAGCCTGCGTTTAGTGCTTTTTCGTAACCTAGATCTATATAGGTTATAGAGCCCTCCCCCGGCCAGTACCACATTGACAAACCACCACTAAAAATATTCTGGGGTCTGTTCCCTGCCAGGGCTGTACTTCCCACGACACCCAGTATTAGCATCATTACTAATACCAGGCAAATCCCTTTCTTCTTCATTACTTCTTTCTCCTTTTTCGAATACCCCTGTTGTATAGCTCGAGGGTGTTTGTTTGTAAATATTCACCAAAGTACGTATACTACTGTCATTGCGAGGAGCGATAGCGACGTGGCAATCCCAAAAACACAGATTGCTTCGGGATTTCATCCCTCGCAATGGGGTTTGCCGAGTATTTGCCAGGATATGAAATTTGTAAAATGTGAAGAATTGGCAGGGCTAACAAATTCTAATAGCAGCTATACTCAATCAATTTGTTAATAGACCTGTGCCAGCTACTGTTCCAGTTCTTGATTATTATTTCTGCTGGGCACATCTCATCCTCTATGATAAGTTCCATAATAGGCTCAAGATACACACTCTCATCTTCCCCATCCTGATTAAACTGTCGCTGCTCTTTTAAACCAGAGTAACTTATCTTTAATAGTTCTTTAGCGATATCGAGCAGCCTTACCCCTTTCAACCTGGCTTTCAAGCCTTCCCTGGGAACAGTAAAGTAAAGATTATGCAGTTCTACCCAGGATAGCCCTTTCATCAGCGAGGATACTGCTCTAATGGCCTCTTGGTTATATAGAATACCTTTCCAGGCAGCAACGACAGCAGGAATAAGTTGCGCCCTCTGACAATCAGCACATCTCAACTCTATGTAACTCTTAACCCTTATTTCAGTAAAAATAGTAGAAAGATGAAGCTCCCAATCATCCCAGTTAGCCCTATAGCCCTGGTATCCCCTTTTTAAATATTCAGAGAAAGTCTTCTTTTTGACCTCAATCCACTGCTCATCTCTCATTATAAAAAACATAGGAACTTCCAGGGCATAGTCGACATAAGAGGAAAATCGTGGATTGGAAAAAAACCTTTCCCCAATGAGACCGGAACGAGCAGGGTCCGTATAATTCCAAATATGGACTCTTTCACTTAAGAAACCATTTATCTTGCCTTCAGAGATGGGGGAATTAGCGAAAATAGCAGTTATGATAGGTGCCAGACATAGAGCAGTACGCATCTTTCTGCTAAAATCATCTTCATCAGAGTAATCCACACTTACCTGTATTGAAGCTGTCTTTTTCATCATATGATGACTGAGCTCTCCATGCTTAGCCAAATAAGGAGCCATAATCTTGTATCTATGCTTTTGTACCCACTCTATATCCTCCAGACGACTAACAGGTTGAACTCCCAAGCCCAGCCATTTTATATTAGAAGGTTCTGAAAAAGATTTAATCTCTCCTACAAAATTTTCCCATTCTTTTTTTATTTGATGAATACTATTCAGGACACTACTACTTAGCTCTATCTGGCTTCCGGGCTCCAGAGTTATCCAGCTACCCTTTCGGGAAAGAGCAATAAGCTTATCATCCTCTTTTACCGGTTCCCATCCAAACTTCTGGCTTAAATGAGAAAGAACATTAGCTACCCCCCTTCTGCCACTATAGGGGATAGCCTTCCCTGAGGGGTAAAAAACGCCTAACTTCTCAAACTCTGCTCCTATTCTCATTTTTTCCTGAGAGGAGCAAAAATTTAAAAAGTAATCTATTAGTTCCTGACGATGGGTAATTATTCCACTCATTTACTACATTTTCCTATATAGCTTTGCAATTTATACTATAGTTATATCTTCTTGTGTCAAACATAACTAGACTTATTCTTTTTCTTTGATATAAATATAGTGGAGGGAAAAGGTGGCTTTAGAAATCGCGTTCATAATGGATTCTTTTGATAAATTGGATAGTATTGATGAGGATACAAGCTGC
>JAUWRE010000046.1 GCA_030610725.1 Candidatus Aerophobota bacterium
AGGAAAACCTATTGCTATAACTCTTGATATGAGTGGCATGCCAAAAGTTCGTAGCAATGAATCAATCTGTCAATAATAATAGGGCTGTTCCCATTAATTTAAGTTAGAGTCAACGGAATAATAGCCTCGGGAGTAGATCAGGCAGGTCATTGAAAAACACATTAATATTATCTTTTAAATTTCTCAAAATATTTATCAATTTCTGGTCTTAGCTCAATACCTATTCTTTCGAAACAATCCAATAAATCCTGGTATGCCCCTTCACCGCCAAGGAAATCCCAGAATTCTTGTGCTACTTTTAGCTCATTCTTTAAATCTAGCATTCCTCTAATTGTCCATCTATTATATGGTTTGGGTTCATAGGGATTATAAGGTATAGCAATAAGCGTATTTACCTCCACTTTGGGATTTGCAGCCAACGTAGCGGCGGCCCACTCTAGTAGCGTTCTTTTGAATTCCTTGAATCCTCCAACATTTGGTTTCGCAGTCTTTATATCGATTAAGTATAACTCACCTTTCTTGCTTTCGAGTAAAACATCAATTTTAGTAGGCTTAACCTTTCTCATTCTACCTTCTTGGCATACTTTTCTAATAGCTGAAATTTCTTCTGGTTTATTTGGAGTTGTAGCGAGGGCTACTCTTTAATACTTGTTCGATACCCTCAATTTGATCTTCTGAAAACTAAGAAATTTCTTCTAGCTCCTGGAAACTCTTTCCTTTGAGAATTTCAATGATGTTCCTGGCACTATCCTGGACTCTTTCACTTATTCTTTGAAAATCCTCCATCCTCTCGGGCTGGATGCCAATAAGAATAATCTTCTCCGTCCACTCATCTAAATAAGAAATGAGCAGCGAAAGAGGAATGTTATGGGTGGTAAGATAGGACTTATCTATCTTTTCTGAAGGAATTACCCTGAACTCCCCTGGCTTCAGATCCATCTGTGCTGCATCCACTATCACCAGGTATTCTGGTTGGGTCTTTTTTACAAGAGAAGTGAAATTCTCTGGAGTTGTTCCACAATCAAGCACCAGCCAGTCATCTGACTGAAAGTTTTGAGCGATAAAAGAACCTATTCCATCATCTCCTCGACAGATATTACCTAAACCCATTAACATATATTTCTTTCTCTGTTGGGGAGAACATTTTCTTCTTTTTAAGCTCATCTCATTCATTTTTATCCACTTTTTTCCATCTGATAGGATACAAGATTAGACCTCTCTGTCAATCTCATTATTCTCTTGGCTAAATCGAATAAATGAACCCATAAAATACCATCAATATTGGATTTTGTCATTGAGAAGGTGGAAGTAGGGCTAACTTCCCCACTCTTCTTTTAAGGTAAGTTGTTTTCTACATCTGGGGCAGAGAATACGTAGATGGTCAGAACGTCCCAAAGGTGCTTCTTTTTTCCGGCCCACCCTCTCTTCTAACAGCCCTATTTCTTCATGGGAAGCAAGAAATAGATTAGGATTGGAAAATGCCTGTGGGCCTAACCTTTCTACCAGCCAGTGAAGGTGTTTTTCTGTAGTAATAGGCTCACCACAGTACTCACAGAATACCAATTTATCCTCGACGGTGACCATACACTCTTTCCTATCCAGAGTAGCTAAGTCATACTTCTGGGTTAGATGAACTCCTTTTTCAGTGAGGCAATTGGCCTCACATTGACCACAGAAGATACAGATATCATAATGAAGGACCATTCTGCGAAAACCAGGAGGGGGCAATTGGGAATTTTCTTCTCTATCGTCCGCGCCAGACTCTTTGGTTGTTTCTATAATCTCAATAGCTTTGGCTGGACAGACATTAGCGCAAGCCCCGCAAACAACACATTCTTCCTGGCTGAACTCTGGTTTGCCTCGATAAGCGGGAGCTGCTGGCGCAGGAATTTTAGGAAATTTAGTAGTGTAGGGACCTTTTATCAGAGCAGTGAAAGCTTCTTTTAGCTCTCGCAATTTAGGGTATTTCATTTTTTGTCTTCCTTAAGTTTATCGACGACGCTCTTCTCCCAGAGTTTAATTCCGGAACGATGAGCAGCATGAGCAATAGCATGAGCCCCAGTAGGTGAACTCATTACGATAAAAACAATAGCCAGGATAGACTTCCATAAGAAACCGCTTAAAAGGAAGGTCCCAAAAAGGATAAAACAGGTTCCCAGGGTTACACACTTGGTTGAAGCCTGCAGACGATTATAGACATCAGGCAATCGCACCAAACCAATACAACCTAATAAATCAAAGGCTAATCCAACTATGAGGAATATTTTTCCTATTACTGCCACAATCTCACTCATCGAATCCCTTCCCTTCTAAGTATTTAGCCAAAGCTAAAGCTCCAATAAAGCCAAGCACAGCCCAGGCAATACCGATATCCATAAAGAATTTTCTAGGAGTATAAATAGTAAAAAGGGCACAAAAACCAACCACCAGAATCCCCAGGATATCCACTGCTACAATCCTATCAGCAGGGGTTGGTCCGCGAAAGACGCGGTAAAGGCATAGAAAACAGGAAATGATTAAGGGTAGAGAAAAAATGAGAGGTATGTCAGTCATCATTCAAAAATCTCCTTAAGAACCTTCTCGAACTTTCTAATAATCATCTCCGTAGCCTCTTCCACATCTCTCGTTCTTACTTTGATCCAGTGAACATAGAGATAGCCGTCATCGGTCATCTCTACGGACAAAGTACCCGGAGTTAGAGTGATAGAGTTCGCCAGAGCCACCTTCGCCGTAGTATTGGTAAGAGTAGTCTTGACCTTGACAATTCCTGGTTCGATAGGAAGAGCAGGATGGAGGACTCGATAGGCAACATCAAAATTTGCCAATAGACAGTAATAAGTAAACAGGGGAATATAGTAAAGAAGATAAGCCAGACGTTTAATTTGAAAGAAATTCCTTGCCCGCTCAACAAACACATCGCCAAACCACAAAGCAATAAACATAGATACAACCAGCCCCACCAAAAGAGAAGGCAAATAAAGAGTCCAGGTGAGCACCATCCAACAAAGAAAAGATATAATACCCAGAACTAATTTCTTCATCCTATCCTCCCAGGATAATACTGCTATACTTTATTCCTTCTTGCAAAACTTCCACCGCTGGCTCTAAAATTACCTTCATCACCGGATAGAAGAAAATCCCCAACCCCACACATGCTACAGCTAAAACTATCATAGAAAAGCACATAGAAAGAGGGGCTTCTTTTATCCTCTCCAATTCTTTCTTTAACTTTCCGAAAAAAGTATTCCTCTGCATCCTCAAATAATAAGCTAAAGTTAAAACAGAGGCTAAAATAGCCAGCACAGCCAGGACAAAATGATTGGCCTGGACAAGCCCGATGATAATGAATAACTTGCTCCAGAAACCATTGAAAGGAGGAATTCCCGATATGGACAACGAAGCAATGGTAGAGGTTGCTCCGGTAACAGGCATTACTTTACTCAATCCCCCCATTTTATTCAGTTTTCTCGTTCCTACAGAGTATTCCACTGCTCCAGAGTTCAGGAAAAGAAGCGATTTAAAGCAGGAATGGTTCAATAGGTGAAAGAGCGCCCCCAGAATACCCCAGTAGTTCCCGCATCCTAAACCTAGGATTATAAATCCCATCTGAGAAATAGAGGAATAAGCTAAAAGTCTCTTCAAATCATCCTGTCTTAGAGCCAGTAGTCCACCCCCGAATATAGAGAGCAATCCTAGAATCATGAAAACCCAGGAAACCTGAAGATTAAAGCCAAAAACATTGAAGAATATCCTCATCAGAGCATAGACTCCCAGAGCCTTAATTAGTACACCAGAAAGCATTGCCGAAACAGGAGCAGGAGCACTGGGATGAGCATCAGGCAGCCAGGCATGAAAAGGAATTATAGCCGCTTTTATTCCGAAACCAGTCAAAAAGAGAACCATAGAAAAGGAAAGAAGAGTGCTGCCATTCCCCTGAATAGTCCTTCCTACATCAGCCATATTTAGACTTCCAGTCAAACCATAGAGAAGCCCTATGGAGAAAAGGATAAGAATAGTAGCAATTGACCCCATAACCATATATTTAAAAGAGGCTTCCAGTTCCTCTGCTTCTACCCCAAAAGCAACCAGAGCATAGGAAGATATGGCAGCAATTTCGGCAAAGACAAAGAGATTAAAGAAATCTCCGGTGAGAACAACCCCGTTCATTCCGGTGAGCATAAGCATAAAAAGACCATAGTATTTGGACTTGGCGGTGAACTTCTTCATATAGCTGACCGAATAAACAATAGCCAGAAAGCCAACTACATTTATTATGATGAGCATAAGCCGACTTAATCCATCTAGAACCAGGTTTATCCCCTGTGGAGGAAGCCATTTCCCCATGTTATAGACGAGAACCTCCCCTTTATCCAGGGTAAGAATTAAAATAAAGGGTAGAATAGCCAGGATAAGAGCAGCAATAGTAGCCAATATGTCACTATAGGTTTCCCTGGTCTTTCCTAAGAGGACTACAACGAAAGCTGTCCCTAAAGGAATAGCTATAAACAGAGGAAGAAGATTCATTACACTACCCTTTCAATTTCCGAATCTTGGTTATATCAAATGTCTTGTATTTTTGATAGATACGCATGCAGAGAGATATAATTAAAGCTAAGCTAGCTATACTAATAACTATGGCCGTAATGACCAATGCTTGAGGTAAAGGGTCAACAAAATTTGTCCCTTCTACTCCCGCCGTAACAATAGGAGGGAAGCCTCCTTTCTTATAACCTAAAAGAATCAAAAAAAGGCTGACCGAATACTCCATAATCACTATTCCCATAACCATCTTTAACAGATTCTTTTTAATCAAAACACAATAAAGACCGATAAGGAAAAGTATAAAAGATAAGAAGAATATCATTTTTGTTCTTCTCCCCCTTCTCCGGCAATTCTAAAAATAACTAAGGCCAGAAAAACTGCAAATATTCCTCCCCCTACCTTCAATCCAATGGCAATATTAGCTAAAGGAATAAAACCGGCGCTGAGAAGCTTCAAAGGCTCTCCCTTGGGAAGAAAGTTGGAAAAAAACCACCCACCGATAAAGATTCCCAAGACAGCCAGAATAAGAAAAAAGAGGGCGCCTGTACTCTCCAAAAGGGAAGCGAGAGACCTTTTCATCTTTTTCTCCGCTACTTCCTTTCCGTAGGCAAGAGTAAGAAGGATAAAAGCAGAAGCAATCACCACTCCACCGGGAAACCCTCCCCCTGGAGTAAGATGACCGTGTAATATCATATATATACCAAAAAGGATAACTATAGGAGCAAGAAATTTGATAACCGTCTTTACAATAAGAGTCATTCCCTTATTTTCTTTCATTTTCTCCCTACTTTCCTTAATACTACAATGGCTCCTAATATAGCTGTGAAGAGAACGGTTGCCTCTCCCAGTGTATCATAAGCTCTGAAATCCAAAAGCACCGCAGTAACTATATTTGCTGAACCTGTTTTAACCAATCCATCCCTGATATAGCCTTCAGAGACTGTCATCAAAGGAAAACCAAATTGGGGAAGATCCAGAAGTGCTTTATAAGCAAAGAAAGCAAAAAGAACCAGGAAGATAGTTGTAACTATGGCGCTGAAGGTCTCCTTTGCTCCCTTTATTCCCATAGTATCCTTCTTTATGGGAACAGCTCTTATTAAAATAACCAGAGCTATCACCTCTACTATTGTCTGAGTAATGGCAGTGTCTGGAGCCTGAAGATAAAGAAATACCACACACAAAATCAGACCGACTAAAGACAGAGAAATCACTGCCGACAGTAGGTATTTGGTGTGGATCGCTACCAGAGAACCCACAATCATAAGGATTACCAGACTATAGAGCTCAAACATTTTTCCTCTTGTAAATATTCAGCGAAGCACGTCATTGCGAGCGCAAGCGAAGCAATCTCATTCTTGATCAGAGATTGCCACGTCATCCTGAAGGCTTTCAGGACTCCTCGCAATGACAGGAAGAAACGTATTTCACTGAACATTTACTTCCTCTTTCAGTTACAATAATAGAAATATCATAAGTAGAGCTATGAAACCTAGAAGACACCAGGCAAGATAAGTATGCAGGATGCCATTATGCAGGCGACTTCCCCCTCTACCCATTAATACTACCAGGCAGGCCAGGCCTTCCCAAACATAATTGACTAATCTATCCAGCCCACCTAGAGCCCAGGCAACTGCCTGACAAAAACTCATGCCCCAATTATAGAAGTCCAATTTTTTCTTCTGGGCAGCTCCATATATTCCTTTTAAGCCACTAAAATCTCTAACAGTATCATAAAACTCAACTCCAGAAACCTTCATTTCAGGGCTTGTTTCCTCACCTCCAATGTAGGAGGCATCTTCTCGGAATAACTTCACTTTACTTAAAAAATAAATAACTCCTCCTATAATAAGGCCAACAATAATTAAAGTGGTAGTCAACCCCGGCCGCCACCAGCCTAACCATTCACCTGATGACGGAACCCCTGGAACAGAATCAAGAATAAAGAGCTTCAGGGGAACTCTATAGGCAAAAACTCCAAAAACAACGCACAGTGAGGCTAGTACTATCATGGGAAGAGCCATAGAAAGCCCTAATTTCCTCGGCCTTTCTTCCATGTCTTCCGACTTAGAAGTAGAAGGAACTCCCAAGAATATAGCGTGGATAAGCTTGATGAAGCTGGCCAGAGTCAAAGCACTGCCGAACATAGCTGCAAGAAGCCATACTATCCAGAGGTTTCCCCCTCCCCCTAATTTCCCCAGTTCCACTACTCCCTGATAAATCATCCACTTGGAGAAAAATCCGTTAAAAGGAGGAACGCCCGAGATAGATAAGGCAGCAATAAAAAAGGTAACAAAGGTAATAGGCATTACCCTGGCTAATCCCCCTAGTTTATTGAGCTGAGTAGTTTTCCTTGCCTGTTCTACCGAGCCTGCTCCCAAGAAGAGAGATGTTTTGTAAATAGCATTATTCAACATATGGAATATTCCACCGGCCATAGCCAATGGAATGCCAGTGCCAATACCTAAAACCATATATCCTACCTGACTAACTGCGTGATAGGAGAGAAGCTTTTTCAAATCATGCTGCACCAAAGCCATCATCACCGCAGCGATAATGGTAAAAGAACCCACCAGCATTAAAAGAAGGCTCAATCCAGAATTGGGATAAAGATAAAAGAAATCCAGACAAATCCTGTAAAGAAAATAGATACCTAATAGTTTGTCCAGAGAAGCAGGCAAAAGAGCCATCACCGGCAAGGGAGCTTTCTCCGCTGCCTCAGGAATCCAGGTATGAAAAGGCATAGCTCCTGCTTTGGCCAGCGCTCCTATTGCTAACAAAATAAAAGCAACTATAGATAGAGCACTGTTAAGAGGTATTGAACCTATCTCTTTTATCTCCAATGTTCCGCTCAAATGGTAGAGGAAGAGCACTCCTAAAATTAAAGCAAAATCGGAGGCCCCTATAATGAATAGCCCCTTAGTGGCCACTCGATAAGAACCCAGGGAGAGAAGAGCATATAAGAGGAGGCCCAGTGCTCCCCAGAAAAGCAGAAACACGATAAGATTACTAGCTAAAATGGCACCGCTAGAGGCTGCTATTGTCCAGAGAAGA
>JAUWRE010000003.1 GCA_030610725.1 Candidatus Aerophobota bacterium
ATTTACACAAATATATGTGTTATATTATGTGTAGAAGGAGGTGTAAGATGGCAACAAATTTGGCGTTAGATGACAAATTAATCATGCAAGCTCAAAAGGTTGGACACCATAAAACCAAAAGGGAAACGGTAACAGTTGCCCTAAAAGAATATATCGCACACAGAAAACAACTGGTGATTAAAAAATTATTTGGCACGATTGATTTTGATAATAATTATGACTACAAAAAGGCAAGAAATCGATGAGGGTATTAGTAGATACCTGTGTCTGGTCTGGGGTCCTACGACATAAAAATCCTAACCTGGAACTAACAAAAAAAATGGAAGATCTTATCGATGACGGCAGAGTTTCTATTATAGGCCCCATAAGGCAAGAACTCCTTTCAGGGATACCAGACATAAAACGATTCAATCAACTAAAAGAATTACTTTCCTCTTTCGAAGACATTCCTCTTAAAACAGAACATTTCCTAAAAGCAGCCGAATTCACAAACATATGCCGAAGCAAAGGGATTCAAGGCTCAACTATAGATTTCTTAATCTGCGCTGTGGCTCATTCAGAAAATCTTATAATTTTTACAACGGATAACGATTTTGAAAATTACAAAAAATATTTATCAATAAAATTAATAAAATGATACTCTAACAAATCACTCCACCTGACCAAAAAGCTGTGCTTTTTTGTCCGCTGATTTCTATATTAAGTTCTTGAGAAAATTTCATGCTGGACAATAGTTGAGATATAGTATATACTTAGTATATACGCTAGAGGAGGGTATTATGATAACGAAAGTTCAAAAATGGGGGAATAGTCAAGGTCTGCGTTTCCCGAAAGAAATCCTCAAGAAAGTCCATATCTCTGTTGGTGATGAGGTTGATATTAGTGTCAAACACGGTAAAATTGTGATAGGAGCTACAGCGCAAGTAAGGGGGAAATACAAACTTGAGACTCTTATTGCTAAATTGCCTTCAGAATATAAGCCGCAAGACGAAGATTGGGGAAAAACAGCCGGAAGAGAAGTGTGGTAAATGAAAAAATATGTTCCTTCTAAAGGCGATATTATTGCTCTATCTTTCAATCCTCAATCAGGACACGAGCAAAAAGACATGAGACCTGCTTTAGTAGTGAGCAATACACTTCTTAATCAAAAAGCTGGTTTGGCAATAGTATGTCCTATCACCCGTACCGACAGAAAATATCCATTTCATGTAAAAATTTCTGAAGCTTCAACTCTTAATGGTTCGCTGAGACATGGCGCACGATCAGTAGTGTCCCATGAGACAATTTCACAATTACCGCGCAGCAGACTTTTGGGAACCTCCAAAAATTGAGGAGGAGGAAGAATAATGACGCCTAGAGAACGAGTTGAGAGCGCATTTGCGCACCAGCAACCCGATTACACTCCCTGCGACTACTTTGGCACACCCGAGATAAACCAGAGACTGGAAAACCACTTCGGAGTTACGGGCGAGGACGCGATCCGGAAGTGCCTGGGGGTGGATCTTTACAACATCAGGCCACCATACATCGGACCGCCTCTCAGGAGGTTTGACGATGGCTCCACAATCGATATTTGGGGAGTGCGCAAGAAGCCCGTACCCAATGAGTACGGCGAGTACAACGAGCCCGTTGAACTCCCGTATGCCGAATGGACGACCGTTGAGGAGGTCGAGGCGTTTTCGTGGCCGAATTCTGACTGGTTCGACTATGAAGCGCTGTCCGTCATATGCAAGCAGTACGACGGGTACGGAATCATGGCAGGCGATTTCGGTATCCAAGATTTTATCAACAGCGTGGCGTTTGGCCGTGGTGTGGAACAGACTCTGATCGATATTGCTCTGGAAGATCCGGTCTACCTTGCCATCATGGAAAAGCGGCACCGGTTCTATATGGAATTCGTTGAACGAATGCTCGAAGCGTGTGAAGGCCGAATTGACGTCGTACTTTGCGGCGACGACTTCGGCAGTCAGAAAGGCGCGCTGATCTCGCCGATGTCGTTCGACCGGCTTTTCTCCGCAAAGAAGAAAGAGCTCTTCGACCTGGTCCATTCCTTCGGCGCAAAGGTGTCTCATCACTGCTGCGGATCCAGCGTGGAGCTGATTCCACGATTCATTGAGAACAACATGGACGCATTACAGACGATCCAACCGCAGGCGCACGGAATGAATCCCTACGAGTTAAAGAGAGACTTTGGGGACCGTCTTGTCCTTCACGGCGCAGTGGATGTCCAGGGCTGGCTGCAGCGTGCCAATCTTGGTGAGGTGGAGCAGGAGGTCAATCGGCTCATGGATGAAGTCGGACGAAATGGCGGCTTTATTCTCGGCCCGTGCCACAATATTCAACCGGACACGCCGATGGAGAACGTTTTGGCCCTCTATTCAGCCGTTGCAAAGCGCAGAACCTGAAGTGCAGCGAATAATAGGTCAGGCAGAAAAGAATGAAAACAATCCGATACTTTCAATATACGAGGAAAAGACCTGACCGCGCCATAGAAGCAGATGTAGTCCAATTAACTGAAGAAGAGAAGTGTAAATGTCAAGGACTTTTTCCAGTGCTTCGATAGGGTAATTTCCCAGTAGTCTGGTAAGTACTTTTCCCACCTCCTCGCGCAACCGGAGATTTCGATATATGGGTTGAGTCATCATCTGAAAACTCAAAAAAAATATACAATTCGCTTGTTAAATTCGGCGCTCCTCTCGAACAAATAAATCCAGAAACTTTTACCGAAAAAGGGGTTATCTTTCAAATAGGTGTAGCTCCCCGACGGATAGATATACTAACCTATATTGATGGTGTTGAGTTTAATGAAGCATATAAGGATAAAGAAGAAATTGAAGTTGAAAACATCAAAATCCCGTTCCTTTCCAAAGAAAATCTCATCAAAAACAAAGAGGCCACCGGCAGAGAAAAAGATAGGTTAGATGCTAAATATTTAAAGAATAGTAAAAATGTCTAACAACTCACTCCATCTGACCCTCCCCACGTGCTGCACGGCGCGGGCAGCTGAGTTCGAATGTTAGGTTTATTCCAAACAACTTTGGGTAATGTGCTTGTTAAGAACCAATGACATTTGTCATTTCGCACCTAACTTCACCAGCAATCAGCCACTTCGGTAGCCTGCGATACGTTGCATGCAAAAAGGGCGCGCAAGAATACTCGACCATCCCTGGCTGGCAACTTATCCATAAGTAATCTAAAGGAGCTTTAATTTTATTTTAATATTTTATTCTTATTGCTGTTAACATTTTTTAAAAAAATATTAGCAAAATAAGCATAAAATTCAGTTGACATATTGATACTCTGTGTGTATGGTAAAACTACGTATAATAATATGTTGGGCGGCTATCGTCAAGGGATGGAGATGATGGATTATAGAAGGTTGTTACCCCAGGCGATTGGCCTTGTCGGTGTAGTTGTTCTCATGGCAGGCTGTGCTTGTGTAGCACCAACCTCGACCCTGGGACAGACTCCACATTGGCCCACGGAGGAAAGTAAATTGGAACAAACCGGGTATCCAATTTCAGCGGTCCCATTTACCGAGATCCAGTTGACCGACAGTTTCTGGTCTAAGCGAGTCAGCACGAACCGGACAATTACGATCCCCTTTGGTTTTAAAAAGTGCGAAGAGGAAGGGCGAATTCGGAATTTTGCTCGAGCGGGTGGGCTGTTGGATGGTGAGTATGAGGGATTTATGCCCTTTGATGATACGGATGTATACAAAATCATAGAAGGTGCTTCCTATTCCCTCCAGACGAATCCAGATAGTGAGCTCGATCAATATGTGGATGACATCATTGCCAAAATCGCCGCAGCGCAGGAGGAAGATGGGTATTTGACGACCTGGAAATCGATTAATCCGAACAGCACACCCGCCTCCTGGGTGGAGCCGGGGCCACGCTGGCATGATTTAAAGATAAGCCATGAACTGTACAACGCAGGCCATCTGTACGAAGCTGCTTATGCCCATTATAGAGCTACCGGCAAGCGAAATCTTCTGAATATTGCTTTGAAGAATGCCGACCTTATTGCCGATACATTTGGCCCGCATAAACTTCTTGCACCTCCCGGACATCAGATTATCGAAACCGGACTGGTCAAGCTGTACAGGGTCACTGGCCAAGAAAAATACCTGGACTTGGCCAAATTCTTTTTAGATCAGCGTGGCAATTCAGAGGGGTATAAACTGTACGGTAGTTACAGCCAGGATCATAAGCCGGTTGTTGAGCAGAACGAAGCCGTCGGGCATGCGGTTAGAGCGGCCTATATGTATTCGGGTATGGCCGATATCGCAGCACTCAGGCGTGATTCCCTTTACCTGAAGGCGGTTGACCAAATCTGGGAAAATGTAGTATCCAAAAAGATGTATATCACGGGCGGTATCGGGTCCCGTCACAAAGGGGAATCCTTTGGCGATAACTATGAATTGCCAAACCTGACCTCATACTGTGAAACATGCGGAGCCATTGCTAACATCTACTGGAATCATCGCATGTTTTTGCTTCATGGAGATGCCAAATATATTGATGTTCTGGAAAGAACACTCTACAACGGAATGATTTCCGGCGTGTCATTGACGGGCGACACCTTCTTTTATGCCAATAGTCTTGAATCGGATGGTAAATATGCATTCAATCAGGGGGCTTTGACCCGAAAACCGTGGTTCACGTGTTCTTGCTGCCCTACAAATGTTACTCGTTTTATGCCGTCTGTCCCTGACTATATATATGCGCTACACAATGATTCATTGTTCGTAAATCTGTTTGTCGCCAGCACGACGCATGTACACTTCGGTAAGTCAAGTATTGAAGTCACCCAGGCGACCAATTATCCATGGGACGGAAAAATTGAAATCCGTATTGATCCCGAAAGTAGCATGACATTCGCAATGAATATCCGCATACCCGGTTGGGCTCTAGGGAAACCAGTCCCCAGTGATTTATACCACTATTTGAAGGTGAAATCAAAGCAATATACGCTTAACGTAAACGGGGAGCCGGTACAGTCGGAATTACACAAAGGATACGCTACTATCCATCGGAAATGGTCAGCCGGAGATGTCATTGAGCTTAATCTGCCTATGCCGGTTCACCGGGTTCAGGCGCACAGGAGTGTGAAAGATGATATTGGTAAAGTTGCTCTGGAACGTGGCCCCATTGTTTACTGCGCAGAGTGGGCAGATAATGGGGGGAAAGTACTTGATTTAGTGATTCCGGATGAGGCCCAATTCAAGATTGAACATCGGGAAGACCTTTTAGGAGGAATGAGCATCATACAAGGTGATGTCCTGAATGAAACCGGCCAAAGGAAGCAATTAACCGCTATACCTTATTATGCCTGGTCCCATCGTGGGGCGGGCGAAATGGCCGTATGGCTGGAAAGAAAAGCAAGCTCCTTGCCAACCAATTAGTTTAACTTTTCTAAAGGAAAATGCAGTTAACAAATCGCCGCTACGGAACACAAGTGCGTCTGGTTCTCCGCCTTTGGCAAAGGGCTTGAACGCATTATTGTCCGCTGAGTCATCCTGAGATGGAGGAGAATAGCGCACAGCAGATTTCGCTGCTTCTCTTTTTCATTTAAAGGATCTGCATTGCATCGGTATTGCGGTAACGTAAATCTGCCCTGCACGAACACTCCCTAAAGGTACAGTCGGCTGGGTCGTTAGTTGGTCCTCTTGGTGAGGACGCAACCAGAGTACAGTATATTCAATCTAGGTGGCCGCATAATAATATGTTAGACATTTCAATGGCATCTAGCCTAGAATATTCTGTCTGGTCATTGGTATTATTTAATCCCTCATTGCAATGCTATTTCTGAATAATACTGGAGCAATAAACCAATCAATTATCTATGCAAAAAGGAGTCCCCAAATGAATAGGGTTAACAAAAAACAGACAGTCAAAGGGGAGGCTATAGCAAATATTCCCTGGGAAGAAAAACCACCAGACTGCAAAACAGTGGTTTGGCGATCGAAACGAAACCCTATCATTTCAAGAGACCTGCTTCTAAATTCGAACAGCATTTTCAATAGTGCAGTGGTTCCGTTTAATGGGGAGTTCGCCGGAGTATTTCGCTGTGACAACAAAGCGCGCAGGATGGTGATTCACAGTGGACGAAGCAAAGACGGGATTAATTGGGAGATCGAAGAGGACCTGATTCAGTTTATCTGCCAGGATGAGGAAATTGGAGACTTCGAATATAGATATGATCCGCGGGTGTGCTGGGTCGAGGACCGATATTATGTGACGTGGTGCAACGGCTATCATGGCCCAACTATTGGCGTTGGGTATACGTATGATTTCAAAGAGTTCTATCAGTTGGAGAACGCCTTTCTGCCCTTCAACAGAAACGGTGTCTTGTTCCCGAAAAAGATTAATGGTAAATATGCTATACTAAGTCGGCCTAGCGATAGGGGACACACTCCTTTTGGCGATATCTTCTACAGTGAAAGCCCGGACATGTGTTATTGGGGGTGTCACAGGCATGTCATGTCCCCTGTAAACGGGTGGCAAAGCACAAAGGTCGGTGCTGGACCAATCCCTATAGAGACGACAGAAGGCTGGCTTATGATTTATCATGGAGTACTAACATCATGCAATGGGTTTGTATACAGTGCAGGAGCGGCCCTTTTGGATATTGACAAGCCATGGAAGGTGATTCACAGAACAGAGCCCTACATCCTTTCGCCCCAGACGCTTGATGAATGCGTAGGGGATGTTCCCAATGTTGTTTTTCCGGTTGCAGCACTGTGTGATGCCCCTACAGGCAGAATGGCAATCTATTATGGGGCGGCCGATACGGTGGTATGTCTGGCCTTCACGCAGGTTGATGACCTGATAGATTTTGTGAAAAGCAATTCGATAGTGCGATAAGGGAAGATACTTACAATAATTTCGTAAATCTGATTTTTACATAAGAAAGCTTGTTAAAACAGAAGGGAGATGACAGGTGGGCAAGAATTATAAAATAGCGGTGATTGCGGGAGATGGGATAGGACCAGAGGTAGCAAGAGAGGCACTTAAGATTTTGCAGGTGGTGGCCGAGAAAGAAGAGTTTAAATATGAAACTATTGAGTATGATTTTGGAGGAGAGAGATACCTTAGAACGGGTGAGGCATTGCCCGGTTCTGCTCTGGAGGAATTGAAAGAAGTAGATGCTATTTATTTAGGAGCAATAGGGCATCCCGATGTTAAGACAGGTATTTTAGAGCAGGGAATTCTCTTGAAAATTCGTTTTGGGCTTGACCAGTACATAAATTTTCGTCCGGTGAAGCTTTATCCTGGCGTCTGGACACCTTTGAAGGATAAAGGTCCCAAAGAGATAGATTTTGTAGTAATTAGAGAAAATACAGAAGGGCTTTATTTAGGAATGGGCGGATTTGTTAAGAAAGGGACAGAGGATGAGATTGCTATTCAAGAGATGGTAAACACGAGAAAGGGAGTAGAGAGGTGTATCAGATATGCTTTTGAATATACCAAAAAGAGAAATAAAGAAAGCAAACTTACTCTTTGTGATAAGGCAAATGTACTTGTCTTTGCTCATGATCTCTGGCAGAGGGTGTTTGAAGAGGTAGGAGAGGAATATCCCTCTATAAAGAAAGACCATGCTTTTGTTGACGCTGTCTGTATGTGGATGGTAAAGAATCCGGAGTGGTTTGATGTGATAGTTACTTGCAATATGTTCGGTGACATAATTACTGACCTGGGAGCTATGATTCAGGGAGGGATGGGTATAGCAGCAGGAGGTAATATTAATCCGGAGGGCGTTTCTATGTTTGAGCCTATTCATGGCTCTGCTCCCAAATATACAGGAAAGAATGTAATTAATCCTCTGGCGGCTATTTCAGCTATGGGAATGCTCCTGCAGCATTTGGGAGAAAAAAAGGGAGCAGATTTGGTGGATAAAGCTATAGCCAGAACTCTTTCATCGGGCAAGATTAAGGATTTATCTACTCAAAGCGGCTTGAAAACGGATGAAATTGGTGATATGATAGTTAAATCTATAATATAAAAAAATAGTAAAAAAGTAGGGACAGCGACCATTTATCCGGTAGTAATGTACACGCAAAAAATAGTCTTTTATCCTTTTAATAAATGGTCGCTGTCCCTATTTTAAATTCTTCCGTAATGCTTTTCTACTATTTTTGGTATATCATCTTTTTCTATTTGAATGATTTTCATTTCCCTTTCTGCTGACAAGGAAGAGTCGGAGGCATGAGCTCCATTTTTTATAATATCAAGGCCAAAATCTTTACGAACTGTTCCTGGAGCAGCCTCTTTAGGATTGGTTTCTCCCAGAACCTTCCTGATTTTCATAATAGCATTTTCTCCCTGATAGACCAAGGCTAAGCATTTTTCCTTGCCTTCTCTTTCCTTTCCCTCTTCAAAAACTTCTCTGGGGTCTATCCCAGAGATGAATTTTATGATTTTGTTGAATTCGTGTTCTGCCTTGTATACTTTAAGTTCTTCAGCGATTCCTTCCTCTATTCCACTGGGAAGTCTAAAATCGAGTGAGCCTTGCAGGGAAGACCTGATTTCTTTCAGGAGTTTTCCTTTCATTTTCTCTGTCAATCTCTCTTTTATGGGCGCATAAAACTCCTCTGCTTCCCTAACTCCCATATGGATTACCTTTGCTCCTATGATAAAAAGACCTGTCTGAGAGAATCTGTCAATAATGTTACCGACTTTGGAACTTAGCTCCTGAAAGCTATCTGGCTTTATCAAAACCAGAGTTTTTTCTAATTTGACTTCAGGGGGATAGCTAATTATTTTCTCCAGGATTCCGCCATCAGTTTTAGAATATTTAGCCCATATTTTAAGTTCTTGTTCTATTTCCTCTTCATCCGAGCCAATAAGCACAGCTGGCTCAAAGTAGGCAATTCTTCCTTTTTTTTCGATGTAATCACCATAAGTACCACGTATGGTCTCTCCAATAGAGATTTTGGTAATATGTCCCACTACTCTCTTTAGCTCTTCGATAACATTGTCCCCCTCGAAAAGAAGGAGCATAACCCGGGGAGGAAAGTCACTTTCTTCCCGGCGTAGATAATCGGTAAAAAGATAATTTTTGATCTCCTTAATAATTTTTATGTTTTTTTCCTCTTCTCCTCCCGAGGTCATTACAGCTTCAGCATATTCTTCTATTAGTTTTCTACTGGGAGCAAACATCCTTGCTGCCACAAGATTTAATCTTCCCCAGGAAAGGAGACGATTAATTACTCCGCCGGTGCGAGACTTGCGGATAGTATAGGGACTGATAAGGACATAAGCAAGCTCTTTGGTCATCTTCTTTTCTCCATTGGTAAAATAACACAAATTTACTTTCTGTCAATAGAGTATCTCAGGACAATTTTTTGACTCTTCTATTGTTTTTGATTAGAATCAAGGAAAGGTTTTTGGGTAAAACAAAAGGGTAACTAATATGAAATTCGGATTTCATATATCCATTGGGGGAGGGCTTTCTAAAGTGGCAGAGCGAGCTAGGAGACTAGGATGCCAGACTATACAGATTTTTTCCCATAATCCTCGCCAATGGAAGAGCAGTTCATTCACCGAAGATGAAGTAAAAATGTTTAAAAGAGATATAGAAAAAGAGGAAATTCATCCTGTTTTTGTACATATGCCCTATCTTCCTAATCTTGCTTCTCCCGAAGAGAGTCTTCACTCTAAGTCAGTTGAAAGTTTATACCAGGATTTAATAAGAACGGGAATACTTGCTATCCCCTATCTTGTTATTCATCTTGGCAGTAAGGGGAGCTCTGATGAAGGTGAGGCTCTGGCTAGAATAAGTCGGGCTATAAATGAAGTATTTATTCGAGTGAGAAATAGGGTTATTATTCTTCTAGAAAATACGGCTGGTCAGGGAACAGAAGTAGGATATACTTTTTCTCAGATTAGGGCCATAAGTGATCAGGTAGAAGATAAGAATCGCATTGGCGTTTGTCTTGATACAGCTCATACTTTTGAAGCAGGATATGATATATCCAGGGCAAAGGGGCTTGAGGAAACTATAGAGGATTTTGATAGGTCAATTGGTCTGGAAAAGCTCTATCTTATTCATCTTAATGATTCTAAAACTCCTCTTGGCTCTCATGTTGATAGACACTGGCATATTGGAGAAGGGTATATTGGTCTAGAGGGCTTCAGGAGAATAGTCAACCACTGGCAACTTTCCCATCTTCCTGCCATTATGGAGACGCCACGCCAGGATGATAGGGATGATTTCAGGAATATGTCTGTTATAAGAGGACTAGTAGAACAAGAGACGTGATGCGTATTGCGTATTGCGCAATCCGATATAGGGGAGCACGAGCGATGGAAAGTAATTCTTTTCCAATAGGAAAACTAAACCCTAAATTTCTAGAAAAATTATTTTCTTCTCTTCCTGATGACAAAAGAGTCATTGTTGGTCCGGGGATTGGAAAAGATGCAGCAGTTATAAATTTTGGAAAAACCTGCCTGGTGGTAAAGACCGACCCTATAACTTTCACTTCTGGCAATCTTGGCTGGTATTCCGTGAATATTAATGCTAATGATATAGCTTGCCTGGGAGCTGCTCCCCGTTGGTTTTTAGCTACTTTACTCCTTCCTCGAAAAGGGACCTCTGAAGCTTTAGTGAAGAGAATTTTTGAAGAGGTCAATTCTGCCTGCCAGGCATTGGGAATCTCTCTGGTGGGTGGGCATACAGAAGTTACCCCTCGAGTAGCTCATCCAATTATGGTAGGACAGATGATAGGAGAGGTTTCCCGGGAAAAATTAATTGATGGTTCAGGAGTAAAATTAGGAGATGCTATTCTTCTCACTAAAGGAATTGCCATAGAAGGAACAAGTGTTATCTATCAGGAAAAAGGTGAGGAACTAAAAAGACGATTCTCTCCAAAGATGTTGAATAGAATGAAGAACTTAATTTATTCTCCCGGGATAAGTGTGGTCAAAGAGGCTCTTTTAGCCAGTAAAACGGGTAAGGTTCATTCAATGCACGACCCTACAGAAGGAGGATTAAAGACAGGATTATGGGAGATGGCTTATGCCTCAGGTGTAGGGATGAAGATAGAGAAGAAGAAGGTTCCTATCTTAAAGGAAACAGAGGCAGTTTGTAAATTGTATGGCTTAGACCCTCTGGGACTACTTGCTTCAGGAGCCTTGCTTTTGATTACGGATGCACGGCAGGCGGAAAAACTCTGTCAAATTTATGAGAAAGAGGAAATAACGTGTAGTGTAATTGGTGAAGTTGTTTCCCGGGAGAAGGGAGTTAAGATAGTAGAGGGGAAAGAAGAGCTGAGCCTTTCTCAGTTTAATCAGGATGAGCTCAGTAAAATTCTGTAAATGATAAGAAAGGAGATTTTAGATGAGTAAGATTGGTATAGTCTATTATTCTCGTACTGGAAATACTGAGAAAATGTCAGAATTCGTTTACCAGGGAGTGAAAATGGAGGAGGTAGAAGCTGAACTCAAAAAGGTAGAAGAGACCTCTTTGGAAGATCTTCTCTCATGGGATGGAATAATTGTGGGTTCACCTACCTATTACGGACTGGTTGCCGCTCCAATTAAGGATTTTTTTGATCGCTCGGTAAAGTATCACGGGAAACTGGAAGGGAAAGTGGGCGGAGCTTTTTCCTCTGCGGCCAATATTGGAGGGGGAAATGAGACTACAATAATTTCTATTTTGCAAATGATGCTAATTCACGGAATGATAGTGAAGGGCACCTCTAAAGGGGACCATTATGGACCGGTAAGTATTGGGTCACCTGATGAGCGAGTAGAGAGTCAATGTGAAGCCTTGGGAAGGCGAGTGGCTAGATTAGTTAAGAAGTTGAGTAAAAAGGAGAGATAAAGAAGTGCTAATTATTCCAGCAATTGACTTTTTCTTTTTCTATAGTATATTTTTATAAAAGTAAAACTTCTTTACTTTTGAGGGGGAATAAAATGAATTATCCAGGCAAGGTAAGTCTTAAAGGGCAAATTACAATTCCTAAAAAAATAAGAAATAAACTGGGGGTGGCTCCGGGAGATTTTGTCCTTTTCACAGAAGAAAAAGGTGCGGTTGTGCTTAAGAAAGCGAGGATATCTCCTGAAGAAGAATTTAACACACTAGTTACAACCCTGGACAAAAAGATTAAGAAACTTGGAATTACTGATCAAGATATTGAGGATGCTATTAAGTGGTCAAGAAAAAAGTAGTATTAGATACCAATGTTTTGATTTCTTCTTTACTGAAATCAGAAAGTAAAGCAAGAGACATATATAGATTAGTCTTAAGAGGAGAGATAGAACTCTACACTTCCGTAGATTTGATAAACGAATTATCAAGGGTATTGGAATATCCTAAATTTAAGTTTGAAAAACTCCAAAAGAAAGTATTCCTAAAGAATCTAACAAGAGTAGCTACTATTTTAGTTAATCCAGGATTGAGAATAGATTTGATCAAAGAAGATCCTCCGGATAATAAATTCTTAGAATGTGCAGTTGAGGCGAAGGTTGACTATCTCATCAGTGGTGATAATAAGCATCTTCTGCCCCTCAAGAATTTTCAAGGAATAAGAATAATAAGTCCCAGTGAGTTTCTGAAATTATATCAGGACCAATAAAGAAAAATAGCTGTTTTGAACTTTGAATGTGGAACAAAGAATTCTTGGGATGCTGAAAGGCGAGATTGTTATAGGATTCATTAAGAATGGGAAATAATATAGGAGACAAACATATTTGTTTTCTGGTGGGTGCCGGCGTCTCAGCCGCCGGATTTCCTGGAACGGAGGAAATTACTAAATTTATGTTCGATTGCGAGGAGTGCTATCGGCATACGGACGGAAGATATGTATTTGCACCCTATCCGAGCAATAGGTTCAAGCGATATACCGAACCCGTCTCAATAATCAAGGAATATCTACGCTTCCTCAAGAGAGTAATTTCCCAATACTATAAAGATAAGAAAGTATTAAACTATGAGGACCTCTTTTATATGGTGAGTCAAATCGCTGATGCAGAAAGCGGGGAGTATGATAATCCTGCTATTCAGCCCCTACTCGATAAGATACGTTCTGAGGGATTTTTGGATTCCTGGGAGAAGATGGGGTCCAAAGGGGAGGGATTGTTTGAGGAAGCCAGATATTACATTACGGACGCAGTAAGGCATAAATTATGGCTTCCGTTGCCAGAAGATACAACCTATTTATTCGCGGATGCTAGCAGGGATGAGAGGGTGAACATGCTTGACCTTTTCTCTCTCAATCATGACCTGCTCTTAGAGCAATATTTCATGAAAAATAACATTAGCATAATAGATGGATTTACTACTTCAAACAGGGACTTGCGCCACTGGCAAGCTAGTTTATACGAGAAAGATGAGCCAAAGTTACGACTCTACAAGTTGCATGGTTCTATAAATTGGTGCCGGGTTCGCAACGAAGCTAATCCTTTGTACAGTCAGCAAATCGTTGTCGCAACTGATCCCGATTATGCAAAAGATAAAAAGGGCAATCATCTTACATTACTTGATAAACGTTCATTTCTCATAGGTACAGTTAATAAAATTTTGGAATACACAGTGAAGGATATTTATTTCCAATTATCTCGTGTTTTTCGTCAACACCTACATGTTAGTTCTCGCCTTATAGTTTCTGGTTATAGTTTTGGTGACAAAGGAATCAATTCTGTGTTGATTAATTGGTTGCTTTCCAATGAAAATAATTTGATGTTGATTATACATCCAGATATCTCTTTGTTACGCAGGGATGTGGGAGGAGCGATTCTCAACAAGTGGAAGATATTAGTCGAAAAGAAAGTCCTCAGATTCATTGAGAAACATTTCGAAAAAACGAGTTGGAATGATGTAGCAGGTGAATTATGGAGATCAAAGTCAATGAATAGCAAAGGAAGATACATTTGAACAAAAAATATGTAATTGTAACTTGCCCCAATAAAAATTGCCAACACAAATTACGTCTTCCTAGGAGAGCTGAGGTTTTAAAAGTTTCCTGTCCGAAATGTCACACTACTTTTCGCTATCGATACTCCCTTAATAACGTTTTATCAAAGCCGAAATGGGTTGAATCGTTTCTGTTAAACTTAATACCTGATAAAAAGCAAATAAGAGAACTAGAGAGGATTAGGGACAGATTCAATATTTCCCATAGTGTTTTCTCGTGGCGTGTTATGGGTTCTCCGGCAACCACGCGGAAGGTTCAGAAAAAGTGTCTTGAGGATTGTAGGGTTTGGAATCCGGGAGTATCTGAGAAGGAGCTATTTCGAATGGTTCTTATTTCGAGAATACAAACCCCGGCTCCGGAGAGTCCTGGATATTCTGGAATGACAGAAGAGAAAATAGATGAAGCAATGAGGAACATAAATTCATTTGATGAGCTATGTGATTATATTATTGCGTTGGATGAACAAGAACCACCCTCGCCAGACCCTTCTGGCATTGGAAAACGAATAGACGAGATATTGGCACAAGAAGAAATGGATAAGAAAGCTCCCTCCGAAAATCTAATTAAGTCACTGGAAGATACCTATTATGGCTTAAGAAAAAAGCATCCCGATCGAGATGAACATTGGCATCTCGCAAATACATGGTTAAGCAGATATGGATCTACCAAAAAATCAAGACAAAAGGGGCCAAAATTAACGCAGTTTATTGCCTATAAGGATACACACCAATTTTCAATTTTAGAACCGCCAAAATCCATAAGAGGATTGGCACTCTTTCTGGTTTATAAGGAATTGGGGGAACGCCAATCTTTATATTATAATAGTGAATTTAATCTGATTATGGAACCTGTTATGAAAATCAAAGCAGAAAATCTGTTTTTGGATAAATATATAGAGAAAAATCCTTGGACGTGGGAGAGAAACCAGATAGAAAATGACTCACCCTTCAGTTTGTATTATTTTTTTGGAGGATTAAAGTTTGAACGAGATAATCCCGAAAAAGCCAAGAAACTGATGGAAAGAGCAGAGAAAAGGTGGGAAGAAGAAGGAGAGATAAAAGAGTGCTGATTATTCCGGCAATTGACTTAAAGGGGGACAAGTGTGTCAGGCTCTGGCAGGGGGAAGAGGATAAGGAGACAGTTTACTCAGAAGACCCTCTGGCTGTAGCCAGAATGTGGGTGAAAAAAGGAGCCCAGAGACTCCATGTAGTAGACCTGGATGGCGCTTTTAGGGGGAAGCCTGTCCATCTGGAGATAGTGGAGAAAATAGCCAGAGAAGTTGATGTACCTATAGAATTTGGCGGAGGAATTAGAGAAAAGACTATTTTGAATGATGTTTTTGCCAGAGGAGTTGATTATGCAATTATTGGGACACGTGCTCTTTCTTTTGATTTTGTAAGGGATGCCTGTTTAAAGTTTGAAGATAAAATTATTATCTCTATAGATATGAGGCAAGACAAGATTCTGGCCGAGG
>JAUWRE010000177.1 GCA_030610725.1 Candidatus Aerophobota bacterium
AGACAATAGAAAAATATAATGGAGAGATTAGAGCCATTGAGAGCTACTTTAAAAGATTAGAGGAAAGATATAGAGGAAAAAAGAAAGCTAGAGCCGGCGAGGAAATTAACATAGGAGAATACGTCCAGGCAGAATTAGAATATGAGGCTACCGGGGTAAGACCAAATAAGAAAATGTTCCGCAAGAGAGCCAGAATCAAAAAAAAGGCAGCCTGGGCTATTTTAGCAGATATAAGTTCTTCTACTGCTTTTGGATTTGGATACAGAATAATTGACTATATTAAAGATGCTTTATTAATACAGGGTGAGGCATTGAACTATTCTGGTTATCCTTTCGGCATTTTTGCTTTCCATTCGGGGGGAATCTTATTCAGAGAAATAAGGAATTATAGGGACACAGTCTATACAATAAAAGACTTTAAAGAAAATTATGGTGAAGAAAACAGAGGAAGAATAATGTCCCTATCTCCTTACGGAGGCACCTTGATGGTCAATGCTATAAAATACATTTGTGATAATCTGAAGAAAGTGGAAGGCATGCCCAAGGGGTTTTGTATCATTACCGATGGAGAGCCAGATACTCCCGAGGAGGTAAGAGAGAGCCTCAAGGGTCTGCAAGAAGATGGAATTCTTCCTTTTCTGTTTGTTATTGGAGCCGAGCACGAAAAATGTGCCAAATTTCTGATAGATGATTATATTATTATAAAAAGGGACCGCTTAGCTGAGTTACCCAACGAGGTCTTGAGAATATTCACCACTTATGGTATAATGAAATAAAAGCCGTTGCTGGTTGCTCGTTGCTAGTTGCTAGTTTTTGCCCTCTCCCCCTCTGGGGAGAGGGAAGGGTGAGGGGAAAGTATGAATCGTAAAAGAATAGGATTGGTAATAGTCATAGTTGTTATAGTCCTGTGGGTTCTCTCCGGTATTTATATTGTCCACCCGGAGCAAGAAGGGGTAGTCCGACGCTGGGGAAGATACTATACTTCTAAAGGTCCGGGGATATATTACCATATACCCTGGCCCGTGGAGAGAATAGACAAGCCCCAAGTAGCCAAAGTTCAAAAGATGGAAATTGGCTATAGAACTATAAGGTCAGGTCCCCCTGCTATTTATGAATCTATTGAAGAAGAAGCTTTAATGTTGACAGGAGATATAAACATAGTTGATCTCTGGTTTATTGTTCAGTATAGAATCAAGGATGCTAAAGATTATCTTTTCAATGTTAGAAATGTTAAAAAAACCATAAAGAATGCTGCCGAGGCAGCCATGAGACAAACCATCGGAGATAGAGGTGTGGATGAAGCCTTGACCGTGGGACGCGAAGAAATTCAGGAGGTAACAGCGAATAAACTGCAGGAAATTCTGGACCTATATAAAAGTGGTATTTATGTAGTTACAGTGAAACTGCAAGATGTTCATGCTCCCGGCGAGGTAAAAGAGGCATTCGAAAGGGTTGCCAGCGCCAAGGAAGATAGAGAGCGGTTCATCAATGAAGCCTTGGGAAAATATAATCAGGAAATCCCCAAAGCCAGGGGTGAGGCAGAAAAGACAATAAGACAAGCAGAAGCATACGCGGTAGAAAGAACAAAACATGCTCAAGGTGATGCCAACAGATTCTTGCAAAGACTAAAGGAATATAAAAAAGCAAAACAGGTAACCAAAGATAGGCTTTACCTGGAGACAATGCGAGATATTTTGCCAGAAATTGAAAAAATCGTTATCTCAGAGACTGAGGAGGGATTTTTGAAGTTCTTAAATCTGAGAGACAAAGATTTAGAGTAATCATCTAAGAGATAAGATATGGCTAATAAAAAAAATATCATTCCCAAAATAAGTAATTACCTGCTGCTGGAAATTATCATTGTAGTAATAGGCCTTTTAACGCTTAATTCCACTGTCTATACTGTCAATGAAATAAATCAGGTAGTTATCACTGAACTGGGAAGGCCCATAAAAACAGTTAAAAAACCCGGTCTTTACATAAAAAAACCTTTTATCCAGAAGGTGAATAGATTTGAGGATCGACTGCTGGAATATGATGCTGCTGCCAGAAGATGTGTTACTGAGGACAAAAAGTATATATTCCTGGACAACTATGCCCGATGGAGAATAGTTGATCCCCTTCTCTTTCTGAAGACGGTCAGAAACGAGGTGGGAGCTTACGCGCGACTTGATGATATTATCTATTCTGTGCTCAGGGAAGAGGTGGGCAAATATAATATGATGGAGATCATAAGAACATCTGATAGAGAAATCATCTCTACCGAGGTAACCTGGGAAGAAGAGAGAAAAAGAGAAAGAGAAGAGATAGAAAAGATAGAGGCGGGCAGAGAGAAAATTATGAGAGATGTTACTAAAAAGAGTGATACTGTTACCAGGCAATATGGAATAGAGATCATAGATGTGAGAATCACCAGGGCTGATCTTCCTAAAGCTAATACTGATGCTGTTTTTTCCAGAATGAAAGCCGAGAGAAACCGCATATCCAATAGGTATTTGTCGGAAGGAGAAGGTGAGAGAGCTAAGATATTAGGAGAGATGGAAAAGGAGCTGGCCCAGATAAGGTCAGAAGCTTACCGAAAAGCCCAGGAGATAAAAGGACAGGCAGATGCCAAAGCTACCGCCACCTATGCTCAAGCCTATGAGCAAGACCCTGACTTCTTTAATTTTTTGAAGACTTTAGAGACCTATCAAGAGACCCTTACCCAGAAGACACTCATTGTAGTCCCCCTGGAGTCAAAGTTCTTCAAGTACCTCATTCCAGAAACTACTCCGATAGAGTGAATGGTGAATTGAAATTCGTTGCTGGTTGCTCGTCGTTCGTTGCTCGAAAGAAAGAAAAGAGTCTAGGTCTCTAATAAGCTAGGTATTCGATCCTGGGGGCACGAAATACGAAATTCCTTGACGAGTTTAAATTTTCTGGTAACATCAGCATATACTGATTTAATATAATAAGGAGCAAAATAAATAAAATGGAAGGTTATGCTGCTACAGGAAGAAGAAAAACGGCAACAGCGCAGGTAAGGATGAAGGCGGGTAAGGGTAATATGGTGGTTAATAAAAGGACTATTGATGATTACTTTCCCCGCAAGAC
>JAUWRE010000094.1 GCA_030610725.1 Candidatus Aerophobota bacterium
CTCTTGCCTTACAAGTTGATTCTCATCCTCCCAAAAGAGAATTAGATATGCTTTTATCTACAGGAGAAATTGTCTCATCTGCTCTATTATCCGTTGCTCTTCATTCCCTGGGGGCTAAAGCCATATCTTTCAGTGGTTCTCAGGTAAGAATAATCACCAATGGAGCTCATACTAAAGCTCGTATTTTGAAAATTGAAACAGAAAGGATTTTAAGGGAGATCAAGAAAGGTGAAATCGTGGTAGTAGCCGGATATCAGGGAATTACCCTACAGAACACTATCACCACCCTGGGAAGGGGAGCGTCAGACACTACCGCGGTAGCGTTAGCTGCAGTATTAAAAGCGGACTTATGCGAAATTTACAGTGATGTAGAGGGGGTATACACAGCTGACCCTCGCATAGTGCCTCAGGCACAAAAACTCAACCATATTTCTTATGAGGAAATGCTGGAAATGGCTAGTTTAGGTGCCCAGGTTATACATCTGCGAGCGGTAGAAATAGCCAGGAGATATAGAGTCTCTTTGCATATACGCTCTAGTTTCAGTCAAAAGGAGGGAACAATAATTGATTAACAACGATTACATGGAACGATTTGTGGTATCCGGAATCACTCTTGATGAAGAGGAAGCTAAGGTAACCATTAAGAAAGTACCCGATGAACCAGGAACGGCTGGTTTCATTTTCACCCAATTAGCCGAAGCTAGTATTAATGTGGATATGATTATTCAAAGCAGCACAAAGCAAGGAAAAAATGACATTTCCTTTACCATAAAAGAGGAAAGCCTGCAGGATACAAGAAGAGTAATGGAAAAAATAGGGAAAAAATTGGAAATTGAAGAGATAACTTATGATTCGGATATGGCCAAGGTTTCCTTGATAGGAGCAGGAATGCAATCCCACCCTGGAGTTGCCGCCCGTATGTTTACCTGCATTGGAAAGAAAAAAATGAACATTGATATGATAAGCACCTCAGAAATAAAGATATCTTGTGTAGTCAGGAAAAATGAAGGGAAGAAAGCAGTAAGAGCCATTCATCAGGAATTTGAACTGGATAAAGAGGAGGATTTTGAAACTTAATGAAAAATGGATGAAACTGGCCTTAAGATTGGCTAAAAAAGGCGAAGGAAAAGTTTCTCCCAATCCTATGGTAGGAGCTGTTCTTACTAAAAAGGAAGAAGTGATTGCTACTGGATATCATAGATACTTCGGCGGACCGCATGCCGAAGTAGAAGCTATTGAAAAGGCAAAAGGTGAAGCTCAAGGCACTACTTTGTATGTCAGCCTGGAACCATGCAATTATTATGGGAAAACTCCTCCTTGTACAGAAAAGATAATTCAAGCCGGCATTAAAAAAGTAATAACAGCCACATCAGACCCCACTTCTAAAGGAGGACTAAAGCGTCTGGCAAGAGAAGGTATCGAAACCGAACTGGGAGTCTGTCAGGAAGAAGCAAAGAAGTTAAATGAGGCTTTCTTCAATTATCTAAGGGAAAAGAGGCCTTTTGTCATAGTTAAGGCAGCAATCAGTCTGGATGGAAAAATTGCTACCCCCGGCGGGGAATCTAAGTGGATAACCGGTGAAAAATCACGTAGATTCGCTCATTCCCTCAGAGACAAAGTGGATGCTATTCTAGTAGGAATAAATACTGTAATCAAAGATGACCCTTCCCTACTTCCTCCTTCCTCCAAAAGAAGATTTGTTCGGATTGTCCTGGATAGCAAACTAAGAATTCCCATGGAAGCACGTCTCTTAGACGACCAGGAAAAAGCCGGTACGTTTATCTTCACTACCTGGCAGGCAAATAAGAAGAGATTAGAAGAGTTAAAAGAGAAAGGAATCAAGGTAGTAGTAACAGAAGCGAAAGAAGAAAAGGTAAGTCTAAAGGAAGTCCTAAAAAAGCTAGGAGAGCTTGAAATAATGAGTCTTCTAGTAGAAGGAGGAGGAGGGGTGATCGCTTCTTTTTTTGAGGAAGAAAGTGTTGACATGATATTCCTCTTTCTTGCCTGTCGTATAATAGGAGGAAAAGAAGCCCCTACCTGGGTAGGAGGAAAAGGAGTTAATTTATTAAAGGAGACTCCCTACATAAGCATAGATTCATTAAAGAAAATAGAGGGAGACTATCTTTTACAGGGATATGTAAAATAACCTCACTCCATATTTTTTGGCTTATATCCTAACCTATGGAAAGGATTGGATACGCTAGAAGCAATATTCTTCAGGTGAGCACTCACTCGTTTTAAGTATCGAGCCAGAAGAGCATAGATGATACCCATTCTGGAAGAAATTTCTGCGTCTTCAATAAGGTCTTCCACAACCTTCTCGCAGTGAACAGCTATTCTTGCATGTCTTTCCATAATTTGCCTGGCTAAATCAATATCTGCGTTTTTGAAAGCATTTATTGTCCGGTCAAAGAGTTCCTCTATATCCTTCTCAATTTCTCTTATTCTCTCAATGTATTTTCCCTTTAGGTGTTGCGGATATTTGTGGGAAAGCTCTATTAAATTCTTGGAGTAATCACCGATTCTTTCTATATCTATAACTATGGTAATCAAAACCAGACAAGAGGTAACATCTTGTTGGGGATTTATAGAAAGGTGCTCCAAAATTTTTCTGCGTACGTTTCTCTGTAGCTCATTAAGCTCTCGATCAATCTTGTAAATATCTTCCTTTTCCTTCTCTTTATCCATTAGGACGCGCAGGGAAAAAGAAAACATATTTTTAGCCACCAAAAGCATCTTTTCTGTTTCTTTAAGAGCTTCATTTAGCAATCCTGCTTTTTTCCAAAGCTGAAAAAACTCTCTAAACATGTATTTCACCTCCTGGTAAGAATGATTATAAGAATTGGTAGTAAAAAAAACGCTGAAATCAAATAAACAACAGCAAGCATTCTTTTTTCTTTAATAAGGGAGCTAAATCCTTCAGCAAGTCCGATAGGAACTTTTTTTAAAGGATACCACACACAAATTCCCAGTAAATTGAAAGTTAAATGAGCAAGAGCTGCCTGAACTCCCAGGAAAGACCCGGTAACTAAGGAAGCGAGGATGGCTGTAATTACCGTTCCTATATTTGCTCCCAGGAGATAGGGATAAATCTTTCTTAAAGTTAACAAACCCGCTCCTACCAGAGGAACTACCAAAGAAGTAGAAACTGAACTAGACTGAATTACAGCTGTCAATGCCAGTCCTAATAAAAAGCTCTTTCCGGCAGTTCCAAACAGATATTTGTCCAAAAATAGTTCTGCTTTTTCACTCATCAGGGAGCGAGTCATAGCTACCAGAACGGTCAGCGCAATAAAGAGAAAGACAAGAGAGACAACCAGTAACACAACAGGACTGTAAGCAAGAAAACCCTCTATGGAATTGGAGACAGGCTCAAGAATAATCTTTAAAGGACTGGTAATTTTCAGTCCACCCGCTCCTTCAAAAATCTGAGCTAAAAAATGGGAAATTTTCTCAATAATATGAAAATGAATCTCTAGCGGAAAAAAGATAAGAATAGATAGCACATTGAAAAAATCATGCACCACAGCAGCAGAAAAAGCATGTCCAAACTCTCTTTTCTTAGTGATGTGAGCAAGAGAAACTAAAATATTAGTGACTGTAGTGCCAACATTGGCTCCCATAATAATGGGGATAGCATTAACGATATTGATACTTCCTGTACCCACCAGAGCCACTACAATAGAGGTAGTAACGGACGAGCTCTGTACCAACGAGGTGGCAAGAATACCAATGAAAAGTCCCACCAGCGGATTAGAGGTAGTGCTGATTAATTGGTTGACAAATCCGCCCCCTAACAACTTCAAAGAGCTACCAAGAAGGTTTATGCATAAGAGAAAAGTATAAACAGCACCGATTAAGACGAAAACCCGTAGGGCTTTAGGTAGCCTCATTAACTAGTCCTCGATTTCTTCCAGGATTCGTTTGGCTGCTCTCACAGGGTCAGCCGAATCCAGGATAGGACGTCCTATTACCACAAAATCAGCTCCTCTTTTAATTGCTTGCCGGGGAGTCAATACCCTCTTTTGCTCATCTTTTTTTGAGCCTTTTGGTCTTACTCCCGGAACGATTAGAAGAAGGTCATTCCCAAAATTCCTGCGTAATTCTTCAATTTCATAAGAAGAGGCAACTACTCCATCTAGCCCTCCTTTTTTTGCCAGATTTGCCAGGTGTATAACCTCCTCCTTCAAATTCCTTTTAATCCCTAGCTCTTCTTCTAGTACTTGGGAATTCAAAGAAGTGAGAAGGGTAACTCCTAATACTTTGATAAATCTATTTCTTTTCTTGGCTGCTTTTCTTGCCCTTTGTATCATTTCCAAACCGCCAAGCGTATGCATAGTAAACATATCCACTCCTAGACCTGCTACTGTTTCAGCCGCTTTTTCCACCACAGAGGAGATATCGTAAAACTTAGCATCATAAAAGACCTTCACCTTCTTTTTCTTAATAACTTTTATAATTTTGGGACCGTACCTGGTGAATAAGCGATGGCCTACTTTGAAAATTCCCACAAAATCGGCCAGTTTTTCCACTAACCCTTCAACTTCTTCTTGAGTGTCTATATCTAAAGCTAAAATTAACTTATCTCTTGCCTGGATAGCCATTTCCCTCACCTCTTTCCCAGAAAAACATAAGGACATACTTGTTGATAAACAAGAGCATAAAGAGCTAACTGCAGGCGCTGTTCTTCGTGTTCTCGACTGAGGAATCCCTCACTTGTCCAGCAGTTGTGAAAAACGGAGAGGAGCTCATCTTCTCTCATTTTCTCTCCGCTCAGCCTGCGACGATAGTACTAAGGTAAGAGCTAGTATTTCTTCAGGCTTTGCCCTTTTACTAGCGATAAGATAAGCAATACGTCGAGTAATAACCTGAGTTTTGCCTGTTCCTGCTCCAGCTATAATTAAAAGAGGTCCCTTTCCATGAGTAACCGTCTCTTTCTGCTCTTCGTTTAACCCCTCTAATATTTCCAACTTCCGTCCTTTCTGTCCCCTTCCCTTCTATGCTTTTCTGCTTAAAATCTGTCAGCCTAACTCTAACTATATTAGCACATCATTACCCTTAAGACAACTACCGCATTGTGTCCATATAAAAGACATTACTGATAGATGATTCTTTTCCCGTCCTCTTTTCTGTTTTAATTTCACCGGGACTATCCAT
>JAUWRE010000120.1 GCA_030610725.1 Candidatus Aerophobota bacterium
GCTGGCGATAAGTTGGCCCTTTTAAGCTGGGAGAAAGAGGGAAAAGTATGCTGCATTTCTCTCATCAGGGCAGAGGACCTTTCCAAGATGACCAAAGATCTGTTGGGGCCTATGATGAAAGAGATGGCCAGTGAATAGTAACGCTATAGATATTGAAAAAGGAGACTCAAATGGAAGATAGTAAAATAAGAAAAGTGGTAAGAGAGGGATATAGTAAGGTTGCAAGAGAGGCTAATTCCTGCTGTTCAGCTTCTACAGCCTCATGCTGCGCACCGGCTAGTTCGGCAGAAAACATCAGCACAAAGATAGGATATAGCCAGGAAGAACTGAAAAGAGTACCGGAGGGAGCAAACCTGGGACTTGGTTGTGGAAATCCTATTGCTCTTGCTTCCCTGAAAGAGGATGAGACTGTTCTTGATCTTGGCTCGGGGGCAGGACTGGACTGTTTTCTTGCTGCCAAGAAGGTTGGTGCCAAGGGAAAAGTCATTGGCGTGGACATGACCCCTGAGATGATTGATAAAGCCAGAGGTAATGCCCAGAAAGAGGGCTATGAGAATGTGGAGTTTAGATTAGGAGAGATTGAGAATCTTCCCGTCTCTAACGAATCCGTTGACATAGTCATTTCAAACTGCGTCATTAACCTATCACCTGACAAGAGGAGAGTTTTTGACGAAACGTTCAGGGTGTTAAAATCTGGTGGTAGGTTGATGGTCTCGGACATAGTCCTCCTAAAAGAGCTTCCCGATTTCATAAAGAACTCTCCCGAGGCATATGTTGGCTGTATCTCTGGGGCGATGATGAAGGATGAATACCTGGGAGCCATAAAAGATGCAGGCTTTCAGGAAGTGAGGATAGTGGGCGAAGCATCTTTTCCGCTTGAGTGTGTAACTGATGATGCTCTAGCCAAAGAGGCTATAAGAGACGCTGGACTATCCCGAGATGAACTGAAAGACGCCGTAGATTCAATCGCCAGCATACAGGTTTATGCAGAAAAACCCAGTAACAGAATCTAGAAACTTGCTGAAAACTCCTTTAACAGGGAGACTCTCATGGTTGAATTGAATTATGGAGAAGGTAGACCGGAGAGGCTGTCTTCAAGGAAATAGATTCGTACTGGCAAGGCGGATTGAGGAAAGTGCATGGTGCTGCTGCCTGAACGCGGTTCTTTCCCAAAAGCCAGCGCAATAGGTACTTTTATGGCCTGCCACACCAGATTGACAAGCGCTGATATTTGGCCTAGTCTATGTGCACAGAAGCTAATTGGAAGGTTTTTGTATAAAGGGCGAATTGGGAAAAGGCCAATCAATGAAACTCAATGGAAGAGTCATTGTTGTCACAGAGTCAACCCGGGGCATAGGTGGTGCCATTGCTGAAGCGTGTGCCAGAGAGGCGGGCGTAATGAGCCTTCCCCCTTTCTGGCTACTTATTCTGCCACCAAAGCCGCTATTACCAATCTTAGCAAGAGCCTAGCCCAGGAGAATCGAGCTTACCCGATTTCCATTCATTCAGTCATCCCGGGTATGGTAGCAACTGACTTTTATAAGAATATGAAGACTAGCCCTGAGCTGGCAGCTAGCATCCAAAGCCTTCCCTATGTCCTGAAGGCATTCGGGGTGCCAACCGATATAGTGGGACGTTTTTTTGTCAAAATTGCAGCGCAAAAACCAGGAAAAGTAACAGGCAAGACCTATTCTATCCTGAGCGGATGGCGCCTAATAAGAGCTATATCCTTGATGATATGGTACCGGGCGACTGGAAAGATAAAAAAGGTGGTCTGATGGCAAAACGGAAGCTGACTTTGAACACAACCGAATCAATGTCGAGAATAGGGTTTAGGCGCGGTCTTAAGCTACTATCGAGGTTTTACAAGGAGTACGCGTATTCCCTCAGAGGAAAACTTGTGGGGATATGGTGTCTACATGTCTTGTTTGCGGCAGGTCTTGTGGTACCACCTTATCTTGTCAAGGAGGTCATCGATACGGGAATCGCTACCAAGAATATTTCTCTGATTTGGAGCTTGGCGGGCGCCATAATGGGGACATTCGTGCTGGTAGCGGTCGTTGACAAGATTCGAGCCTTCTGGGGTCACATCCTAGCCCAAAGAATAGCTTATAATTTAAGGAACGACCTATACTCTCACCTGCAAAGAATGTCTTTCAAATTCTATGACAACACTAGTACTGGGGAGTTATTGTCCAGAATGGTGGACGATCTGAGCGTAGTGGAAGAGGTGCTCTATCATGGCCCCCAGAACATTATTGGCAATGGGTGCATGCTGCTGTTTGCGGGGGTTCTCATTTTTACCTTGAATTGGAGACTAGCTTTGGTAAGTCTAGCGGTATTGCCAGTGATCGTTCTTATCAACTACCGGATCTTTCTGACGATGTTCAAAGGCGCTCGGAAAGTGCGAAAGGCAATGGCTTTGTTTGCCGGTAGAATGGAAGAGAATTTTTCGGGCATGAGAATAATCCAGTCCTTCGTTCGGGAAAAACATGAAATGAGGAGGTTTGAGGGGGAGAATAGAGAGCATTACCAGAGCCGTATCGGGGTGATTAGGTCTATGTCCTGGATTTTTCCGGCTTCCATTTCAATCATGGGAGTTTCATTGGCCATTGGTCTAGGGTACGGCAGTTTTCAAGTAGTTGCCGGAGTTATGACAGTAGGCACACTCACTGCCTTAGTTATGTACCTGCAACGCTTTATGTCACCACTGGTGGAACTTTCCAGGATAGGAGAAAGCGTTGTCCGTTTTCTGGCCGGGATTGAGCGATATTTTGAATACATGGATACCTACCCTGACGTTAAAGACTCCTCTGACGCTGTGGGTATAGGAGACACCAAAGGAGAGATTCAATTTCAGGACGTATGGTTTAGATATGATAAGGACACGGTGTTGAAAGGCATAAATTTCGTTGTTCATCCAAGGGAAACCCTCGCATTAGTGGGTCCAAGTGGCTCGGGGAAAACGACCATAACTAGATTAATTCCCCGATTCTATGAACCCTACAGAGGCCGAGTTCTTCTTGACGGAAAAAACATTGCCGGTCTCAAACTTCACTCTCTGCGCAGTCAAATAGGAATAGTAATGCAGAACGATTTTCTCTTTTCTGAAAGCCTGGTAGACAATATTGCCTATGGACGCCTGGATGCCTCTGAGGAAGAGATTATGGAGGCGGCCCGCAAGGCCAACATCCATGCTTTCGTCCAGGACCTTCCCCAGGCATACGACACCGAAATTGGAGAGCGAGGGGTGAAACTGTCTGAGGGTCAAGCCCAACGCATCTCAATTGCCAGGGCTATTCTCAGAGATCCACCCATTCTCATTCTTGATGAGGCGACCTCTTCGGTTGATTCGGAAACTGAGATTCTTATTCAGGAGGCCCTGGACAGGCTAAAGGAAGAGAAAACGTGCATCGTAATTGCTCACAGACTGAGTACGATCTTAAGAGCCGACAGGATACTGTTTATTGAGAATGGTCAGGTTATCGAGGAAGGCAATCATCAGCAACTCCTGGAACAAGGCGGCAGATATGCTCATTTCTATAGCCTGCAATTCAATAATTTCGATTAGTGCCCTTGCCTAAAACAAAATAAGTAGAAGCCAGGCTATTTTACCCAGGAGATCTGCCCTTCCGGAGTGTTCGCGCTTTCCCTTGAAGAAATCTTGAGTTGCCCTGACTCGTGTACCAGAAAGCCTTTCTGATGATCAATCTTAGATTTAGTCTTCTTTTCACCCTTAGGCAATAAATATCTTTTATCGAGGTATAGGGAGAAGGTATCTTAAACTCTCTGAATAAGGATTTTTTTCTTTATTGTTCTTTCAAATCGTATGGTAGGAACCTCTCCGGTGCTGCTATGAACCTGATGATAGTTGTATCTTGTTATTTCCTTCTCTAGCTCCTTGTGACCTGCCCCCGCTAATTAGAAATACAGGATATCATAAGCTGCCACGACGTGCCTTATCGATTTCACTCTTTTTCCTTCTTCAAGAAGTGATTTGGCTATTTCGTATTCTTTTGTAGCTTTTGCTGAGGCTGCTTTGTTCTCTGAAATCTCGATTAACTGCTCTGCAAGGAAGAAGGTTTCATCCAGAAACGTATGTTTAAGGAACGGAAGTTCCTCGTAATACTCAATTCTATCCCATAAGTTCTCAAAGGATTTCTTTTCCCCGCAAACTCTGGTCAGTTTCTGACCAGAGTGATAAAGTGCCTCTCGCATTTTCTCAAAGTTGAACCTTGAGACCGGAGTAGGGTCAATTCCCCTCATCTGCCGATGATAAAAGAAACTGTAGATAGACTGAATCGCCAGACACAATCCCTTCCCGGTTCCTCCCGCAATTGAAATTCCAAGACCATACTTTCCGTTGGCATTGGAAATCCTCACCGTGTCCATGAAATCTTTGGTCAGACCATTGAGGTCACCATAGTAAACCGGAACACCGATAATCAGTGCATCAGCTTTTTCACACAACGTATTGAGCTCTTCC
>JAUWRE010000037.1 GCA_030610725.1 Candidatus Aerophobota bacterium
TTAGGTCTTTAAAGTTCTTTATCTTTTCACTATTCACTTATTCCCGTTTCTTCTTTACGAAATACGAAATACTATATACGAAATACGGATTTACTCTACCTTAACAGCACCAAACTTACAATTTTCTAAACAAATGCCACATTTAATACATTTATCCTGGTTGATACGATGAGGCTGCTTCCTTTCTCCTGTAATTGCTTCTTGGGGACAGAGCTTTTTACAAACCAAACAACCACGACAAGCTTCTTCATCAATAGAATAGGTAATTAAATCCTTACATACTTTTGCCGGACACTTCTTATCTTTAATGTGAGCCTCATATTCATCCCTAAAATACCTTAAAGTACTTAAAACAGGGTTGGGGGCGGTCTGTCCTAAACCGCAAAGCGCTGTCTTAGCAATACTCTTTGCTAAATACTCTAGAAAATTTAAATCTTCCATTACTGCTTTCCCCTGAGTGATTTTATCTAAAATTGCCAACATCTGCTGAAGCCCTACTCGACAGGGAACGCATTTTCCGCAGGACTCAGAAGCAGTAAACTCAATAAAGAAGCGGGTCAAATCAACCGCGCAGGTATCCTCATCCAGAACAATCATTCCGCCGGAACCCATCATTGACCCAGCTTTGCTCAATTGGTCGAAGTCTACCGGCAAATCAATCAAGCTTTCAGGAATGCACCCACCGGAAGGACCCCCGGTTTGAACTGCTTTAAATCTTTTGCCCTCAGGAATCCCCCCACCAATATCATAAATTATTTCCCTCAGAGTTATCCCCATAGGTACTTCTACCAACCCGGTGTTCATTATTTTGCCAACCAACGAAAATATCTTGGTTCCTTTACTATTCTCGGTTCCGGTCTTGACGTATGAATCGGAACCCTTGCCTATTATCAAAGGAATATTGGCCCAGGTCTCAACATTGTTGATCAAGGTGGGCTTACCCCAGAGTCCACTAGTAGCCGGGAAGGGAGGACGTGACCGCGGCATGCCTCTTTTTCCTTCTATGGAAGCAATCAGGGCTGTCTCTTCACCACAGACAAATGCTCCGGCACCTTTACTAATCTTAATGTCAAAGGAAAAAACCGTTCCCAGAATATCCTCTCCCAATAGTCCCAATTTGCGGGCACTATCAAACGCCACTAAAAGATTCTCGATCGCAAGAGGGTATTCCGCACGCACATAGACATAACCTTGGTTGGCGCCTACTGCATATGCACCGATAACCATACCTTCTATAACAGAATGCGGATTACCTTCCAGGAGACTCCTGTCCATATATGCCCCTGGATCACCTTCGTCTGCGTTGCAGATAACAAACTTGAGGGCCCCCTGAGTGTTCCTGCAAAAGCGCCATTTCCTTCCCGTTAAAAACCCTCCTCCTCCTCTACCTCTAAGTCCTGACCTTTCCACTTCCTCAATAACATCTTCCGGGGATAACTCAGCCAGCGCTTTTGCCAGGGCAAGGTATCCCCCTCTAGCGATATAGTCCTCAATACTCTTAGGATCGATATAGCCGTTTTGTCCAAAAACAATCCGCTTTTGCCCTTTGTAGAAAGGGACATCATCTTCCTTGATAATCCTGCCCTTGCCACCGGGCATCTCAAACAACAGAGACTCCACAACTTCGCCCTTCACTATAGTTCTATCAATTATTTCTGGGATGTCTTTGACTGCAACTTGCTGGTAGAAAATATTCTCCGGTCTGATGACAACCAGAGGGCCTCTCTCACAGAATCCATGACAGCCCGTCTCTTTCAGGATCACCTCTTTTTCAAGCTCTCGTTTCCGAAGTTCTTCTCTAAATGTCGATAGCACCTCAAGGGCATTGCTTCCCCGACAACCCGTTCCCGTACACAGAGATACAACCTTTTGTTGTTGAGAAAGATTCGCAGCGTACTGCTTGTATAATCGCCTTAGCCCTTCTGCATTCTTTATCTTCATTTTCTATTGGTACTCCTTGAGAACCCTCCCAACCTTTCTCCGCGTTAGATGTCCATGATAGTTACCATCTATCACTGCCACCGGACCCAGTGCACATGACCCCAGACAGTTCACAGTCTGGAGGGTAAACTTCCTGTCTTTCGTAGTCTCACCTCTCTTGATCCCAAGAAGCGTTTCAATTTCATCAACAATCGCCGAGGCACCTCTGACGTGACACGCCGTGCCTAAGCAGAGCTTTATAGTGTATTTTCCCACCGGGTGCAGGCGAAAAGATTCATAGAAAGTAACCACTCCGTACACCCTGCTGGAAGAAAAGCCAGTTTCTTTAGCGATGAAACGCAAAACTTCCTTGGGTAAATAACCAAATATATTTTGAGCCCGATCAAGTATCTGAATTAAAGGCCCGGGAGAATTCCTGTACTCTTTGATAGCCTCTCTCAATCTGCTGTACTTCTCTTCCTTCCCGTTACAAGAACTAAATTTCATCCCACTTTCCTCTTTTACTGTTCACTGTTCTGGTTAATTGGTTAAATGGTTGAATAATTAATTTACGCCATGAACTATGTTTTGAATTTGCTATAAGCTATCTTGAACTTTGCTTTGGTTTTCCTATCAGCTATTTGAATTTGGTTTTGAACTTGCTATGAGCAATGAGCTATGAGCAATGAGCTATGAGCTAATTTAACTCACCACTTACCATCTTATTATTTTTTGTCGATGAACTATGATTAAACCTCTTGTAATTCTGGCATCGTTGAAATTCCTCATAAAAAGTAGCCTGTCCCCTTTTTTTTTCTTAGTCTATTTATGTACTAAATAATAAGTTAGATTACCCACTTCCATAGCTATATCAACTGCTTTGACACTCACATCGGCAGGGACATTCAAATAGTGGGGAGAGAAATTCAAAATTGCTTTAATGCCTGCCTTTACTAATCTATCCGTTACTTCTTGTGCTGCTGCCCCAGGAACAGCGATAACAGCTATCTTGATTTTCTCCTTCTCTATTATTGTCTCGAGCTGAGAGTAATCTTCTACCTTTACTCCTCCCACCTTTTTACCTATCTTATCGGGATTGTTGTCAAAAGCAACTGAAAATTGAAAACCCAACTGCTCAAACCCCCGATAATTCAAGAGAGCTGAACCAAGTCTTCCCGCTCCAACTAAAGCCAGGGACCACTTTCTGTCTAATCCCAAAATTCCTTCAATCTCAGCAGTAAGATTTCTTACGCTATAACCAACTCCTCTTGTTCCGAAATCTCCGAAATAAGAGAGGTCTTTTCTCACTTGAGCAGCGGAGACATAAATATCCCGAGCCAATTCCTCAGAGGAAATAGTCTCTACTCCCTCCTTTATCAAATACCTTAAATTACGTAGGTATCGGGAAAGGCGTCTAACGCTATCTTCTGGAATTCGCATCTTTTTCATTTTCTTTACTCGTAAATATTCAGTGAACCACGTCATTGTAAGCAAAATCCCTCGCTTGTCATTGCGAACGGAGTGAGGCAATCTCGATTGGATCGCTCGGGATAAACTGCGCAATCTCTTTTTGAAATTGCCAAATCCGCTCTGAGTCTGGTTTTGAGATTGCTTCAGGACTTCGTCCTTCGCAATGACGTTAGGGCATTTTGTTTTAAAAAAGACCCAGAGCTCTCTTGTAGCCAAGAGAAAAAAGAAGTTGACTTGGCCTGGCGGATATACTAAAATGTTATCGTAGGCATCAAGAGAAACTTTCAAGGGGCAAATGAAGCTTCACCCATTCCTCTGGGGTATAACGCCGAACCAGGTCACTACTAGCAGGAACCCTTGCATTGACAGAAAGAAACGCATCTTGCTGAGCATCCCCAGTGCAAGGCATATCCGTTCCCCCCAGACAAAGAGGAGCAACAAGTGAAGACGGTGTTGGTGGTTGAGGACGACAAAGATGTGCGAAGACTGATACATCGGGTCCTACGAGACTCCTACAACATTCTTCAGGCCGAGGACGGACCCCAGGCTCGCCAGGTAATAAAGAAGACTCCTGTGGATCTGGTATTACTGGACTTACATCTTCCCCCTGCCCTGGATACTCCGCAAGAGGGAATGAAGACACTGGAGGAGATAAGAAGCATCGATCCAGAGACTAAAGTGATAGTGATGACCGCAGATAGGGAACGGGAGACCGCTCTGCAAGCCATAAATAATGGTGCCTACGATTACTTCTCCAAGCCGCTAAACTTCGGGGAAATGAAAATAGTTATCAAAAGAGCTCTCCTCTTCCAAAGCCTGGAGATAGAGAACCGGTATCTGCGTGAAGAACTATCTCGGGAAGCTGAATTTGGCAATATTGTGGGTAAAAGTAACAAGATGAAATCTGTATTCGAGACAATCAGGGTAGTTGCTCAAAGCGATTGTACTGTACTTATTCATGGAGAAAGCGGCACCGGCAAAGAAATGGTAGCAACTGCAATTCACCATAGTAGCCCCCGACGGAATGAACCTTTCATAGCGCTAAATTGCGCTGCCATACCGGAGGCTCTCATGGAAAGTGAACTCTTCGGCTACGAAAAAGGAGCCTTTACCGATGCTACTGGAGGAAAGCCGGGTAAGTTTGAACTATCGTCCCAGGGAAGTCTTTTTCTGGATGAAATTGCCGATATGAGTCTGACCCTACAAGCCAAGATACTAAGGGCTATTCAGGATCGCACCTTCTACAGACTGGGAGGAACCAGGTCAATCAAGGTCAACACGCGTGTTATTGCCGCTACCAACAAAAACTTGCAGGAACTCATGGCAAAAAGAGCTTTTAGGGAGGATCTCTATTACCGTCTAAATGTGGTCTCGATTCGTATTCCTCCTTTGCGTCAAAGAAAGGAGGATATCCCCTCCCTGACTAATCATTTCATACGAAAGCACAACAAAACAAACAAGAAAAAGGTAAAGAGGATCTCTTCTCAAGGGCTGAAGTTGCTAATGGATTATGACTGGCCGGGGAATGTCAGAGAGTTGGAGAATATCATTGAGAGGGCTATCGTTCTGGGGCAAAGCGACATTCTGCTACCAAAGGATATTTCTCTTGAAAAAGAGCACAAGTCTTTAGAATCAGGAATTCCTTCCAGTCTTACGGTCACCTCAGTGGCTGAGACAGAAAAAAGACTCATCCAAGAAATCCTGAGAACGACCTACTGGAATCAAACCGAGGCAGCAAAGCTGTTGGGAATACATCGAAATACCCTGCGACGAAAGATAAAACACTTCGGAATAGTCAGGGATGGAACTACTCCATCATAGGACTGCCTCCCTCAATACTCGCTCTCATTGTTTTTTCTGTCCCGCTAGAAGAAAATCTCTACCTACGTCCCTGCTACACGTTTTGTTTCTAACGGGATTTAGCCAGTATCCTCTTGACCTGGACTAGAAGCTCCGCTGGATGGAAGGGTTTGGTGATATAATCCTGCGCTCCCAGATCGATTCCCTTTACTACATCTCTTTCCTGGGCTCTGGCGGTAAGCATAATCACGGGGATACTTTTTAGATTCTCATCCTCCTTGATTTGCCTTAAAACTTCGTATCCGTCCATTACCGGCATCATAACATCTAAGAGGATGAGATCAGGCTTCTCCTCTTTTATTGCCACCAGAGCCTCCTCACCATTCTCTTTCCAGGTAACCTGGTAGCCTTCTTTTCTTAGTTTAAACTCAATCAGCCTGGCTATTTGCGGTTCATCTTCGGCCAAGACTATTTTCTTTGCCATTAGTCCGCCTTTGCTGGTTCCTTTAATAAAGGCAGGATAATCTCGAACTTTGATCCGACCCCTAACTTGCTTTCTACCTTTATATGACCATCGTGTCTTTCTATAGTGGCTTTGGCGATGGAAAGCCCCAGTCCGGTGCCGGTTGTCTTTCTTACATAACTATCATCCGAGCGAAAGAATCTGGTAAAAACCGACCTTAGCTCATCCTCACTCATCCCCACTCCGGTATCTTCTATGACTACTGAGGCAAATCTTCCTATGGTCTGAGCGGTGACTTTTACTCCGCCTTCCCTAGTATATTTTATAGCATTGGAAAGAAGATTAGAGAGGACTTGAGACAATTGGTCCAGGTCTCCCAATACATTTATGGGAGATGTTTTGATCTCCTTTCTCAATTCAAGACCCTTGCCTTCGGCCATCACTTTAAAAGTACCAATACAAGTTTCTACGATTTCATTGAGGTTCACCTTCCCCCGTCTTAGCCTAATCCTTCCCGATTCGATCTTCTCTATATCCAGAACATCGTTTATGAGGGCCTCGAACCTTCGGGTATTCTGGGAGATTATCTCTAAGAACTCTCTCTGCTCTCTATTAATTTTTCCCGCATCTCCATCTAGTATAAGCTCAGTATAACCCTGGATGGAGGTGAGGGGAGTGCGTAGTTCATGAGAGGCGAGGGAAACAAAATCGTCTTTCATTTGCTCAATTTTCTTGCGCTCAGTGATGTCCACCAGGGAAGCCATAATGCAGATAGCTTCACCAACCTTATCTCTAACTAAGCCTACCAAAAGCTGGACATCAAAGGTTGAACCATCTTTTCTCCTGGCTACAAGTTCACCAATCCAACTTTTTTTCTTACACAATGCTTCCATTATCTTCAGAGCTTTCTCTTCCTCCTGAAACAGTTCTGCAACACGTTTTCCTATGACCTCCTTGTCCTCATCATATCCCCACATGTGAAGAAAAGACCGATTTACGTATGTCAAATTCCCTTCAACATCGGCGAGGACAATGGCGTTGATGGACGACGCTATAGCCTCCTCTTTGATTCTGAGCTCCCTGTCTGTATTCCGGTGATCGATGATTCTTCCCAATCGTTCGACAATAGCGTTAATGAGAGATCTCTCTTCTTTGACGAAAGGTCCCTCATAACTTTCCGGTCTTTCTTCCAGGTAACAGACTTCCAAAGTGCCAACTTGCCTGCCATGCACCCTAATGTCGGCGGTCTGCTTCCAGGCAGTTTCTCTGAAATTATTCGTTTGAAATGTGTGATCTTCCAGAATGATTCGCGCACAAGTTATCTCTGAATACTGCCAGGAAGGGAGAATGAGGTTGATTGTACCTTCAAGAATCTCCTGCAGCGAAATATCCGGTTTTTCAACCAAATTAGAGATACTATATAGACAATCCAGTTCCTTTACCCGCTCGCCAAGATCATGCCTTTCCTTTTCCAGTGCTTTCTCCATTTTCTTGCGCTCAGCCAGATATCTTACCAAGTACCTATCCACTAATACGGCAATTATCATAGCCACCGACGTGCCTATGATACCTAGCAACAGGACAAGCCTGATAACCGTATTATGTCGATCGCTAACCATCGCTCGGGCAGTGAGAAGTTCCTCTTGATGTTCTGCAGCGAGCTCGTCCAACAGCCCTTTAAGGGACCAGAATACCGGCTCAAAGTTTGTCTCTATTTCCTTTGACAGCTGGCGGTATTCTGCTCCCTCATCTTTGAGGCGGGTAGTATCGCTGCTGGCAAGAATTAGTTTTTCTGATAGCCTAGCCAGTTCCTCGGCATCCTTTCTTTCTTTTGAACCGACAACATTGGCATGAGCCAGGTGTTTTGCAGCGAATTGGCTAGCTGCCTGATATAATTGCTCCAACTGTTCTTTAGATGCTTTCCTCTCATCCGGGGCATCACCCAGTAGAATATAGCTCAGGGTTACTTCTCTGACCTCGTTGAGCTGAAGGTTCATTTGGTTCATTTCAATAATCGTTGGAAAGACGTAATCATTCAAATGGACAAAACTATCTCTCAGCTCCGTGCTACTCAATAGTGTATGAATGCATATTACCCAGAATAAACCAATTATCACCAAGAATCCGAGGCGCAGTTTATTCCTCATGCCATGATCTCCCTCTGCTTGGGTCAGCTCGAGACGCTTTCATACTATAAAAACTGCACAAAAAGTCAATTTTCGATTACGGTGAAAGGTAAAAGCTATTGAAAAAGATATGGAAAAACGGCGAAGAAGCTCAACCAAGCGGCCGCGAGGTATAATTGACAAATGAAGGAAATTGTATAGGCTGATATTATCACTGTGTCACTGACCGGAAAGAAAAAATGCAAGAGATGGAAGGCTATTCTTTGCGTCTTACAACCTATGGTGATGGACTGGGGAAGCCGTCATAGCTGAGTACGCTGTGAACCCCGTCTTCTTGGGCAGAGAACAACAAGGCATCACTATCCTCATCGAACAAAAAGGGGAGGGTCATGGAGCTAGATTTTATTCTTTCCAAAGAAGAGAGAGGTCCATCCGGGAAGACTGAGCTAATTTATGACCTAGCCATAATCGGTGGCGGACCGGCAGGGATGACTGCCGCTGTTTATGCTGCTCGCAAAAAACTCAAAACTCTACTTGTCAGTAAAGATCTGGGAGGTCAGGTTCTCTCGACTACGGAGGTAGAGAATTATATGGGTTATCAATA
>JAUWRE010000167.1 GCA_030610725.1 Candidatus Aerophobota bacterium
TCCACCTAAAAACTGCCGGAACAAGTTATCTGGAAGCAGTCAAGGTTATAGCGCGGTATGATTCTTCTCTCTTTAGAGAAATGCATCAATGTGCTCTGGCCACATTTGGGAAAAACCGTCTCAGCTACCATCTAACTACTAATTTGAGTAATATTCCCTCTATACGGGAGCTAAGTCAGGCAGAAGTAGTTAAAGAGTTAACAATAAATGATGATTGGAGACAGGTTATCCACGTAGCTTATGGTGTTTTGCTAGATGAATTTGGAAAGAGAATGGTGAATGTCTTAAGAGAAAATAGAGAGGATTATTATCAAAGCGTGGCTAAACATATAAGAAGGCATCTGGAAGTTTTTGGTGTAAGAAAAGAGAGCCTATAGCGCTCAGTTTCACCCATAGATGAGGACCGGTAGGTCATTTTCCTTGTGCAACTTCGTACAGCAGAAAAATTTAAAGTTCCCTTAACAAAGATTGTTACTATTCAGCCATAGTACATTTATTTGTCATTGGAGGAGCGATAGCGACGAAGCAATCTCGGTTTTGTCGCTCGGAATAAACTCCACAACCCCTAGATTGCCATGCTCCTTCGGAGTTCGCAATGACATGTTTCACTGAGTATTTACGAAATAAGGCTGAATAAATACAGAATGAACAACGAATATTCACCGATTTCCCACCTCAAGAATAACATTGGCTACTTTATCGGCAGCGCCTTCTGTTGTCCTGGCTATCTTTCTCAGTTCCTCTTTCATTTCGGCGAGTCGTTGGGGGCTTCTTAACAGCCCTATCACCTCTTTAGCTATATCAGCTGGCTCGATTATCCCTCTTATTTCAGGCACAATTTGCCTCTCTGCTCGTATATTAGGTATAGCTGCGAATTTGATGCGCTTACTATATTGCTTTACCATCTGTCTCTTGATAAGAGAACCTATTATTGGCAAACCTCCCACTAATCCTGCCAGGCCGTCCAGGGGTATTGCTTCTGGCTTGTTCAAAGGAATAGCTACTACCATAGGAGTCCCCAGATAGGTTGACTCTAGTGTGCTAGTACCAGGAATCGTTATAATTAAATGAGAAATGTTTATAGCTTCGTATCTCTTTTCTTCAATTACCAAGGCTTTTAAGCCAGATTTAGTAATCAATTTCCATTGACCATTTTCTCTTTTTAATTTAGCCCTTGCTCCCGCAAATGCTTTACTTAACTCCTCTTCACTCGCAGAGTTTAACTTCTTCCTGGAGATAAAAGGAGAAAGTATTAGAAGAAATTGGCTTGAGGGAAACTCTTTTTTAATGAGCTCGGCTGCTTTTAGAAAAAAGGGAGTCATATACCTTATCTCCTCCAGTCTACTTCCAGGGAGAAAAGAAATAACCAAATACCCAGGAGCAAGTCCCCAATAGTTGAATGTTTCTTTAACAGACATCTTCACTCTCATTCCATCTTTGGCTAAATCCCCTACTACCACAACTTTCTCTTCTTTGGCTCCCCGGGCGATAAACCTTTCTCTAATAGTCTCGCTAAGCACCATAAATCTCTTAAAATACCTCTTCCATCTCAAATTTTGGATGTAAGCTACAGCGGGTAGCTTTAGACGTTTAGAAAGAAGGAGAGCATGAAAGGGATCCCCTCCTAAGAAAACAATGACTCCTTTCTTTGCCTGGCGAAAAGAAGTAGGTCTGCTGCCTAAAAAGAGATATTTCAAATACTGAGATGGACCGACCACAGAATCTACCGCAGGAATCTCTCCTGCTACTTTATCTTCCATCCCACTGGCATATTGGCAGGGAGGAATAACCACAGTAATTATTGTCTCTTTTTGCTTTTCTTTTAGTTTTTCTGCTGCCGGCTTCACCCATCCCATCACCTCACCTGGACTATTGGTCACCATAAAAATATGCATTTTAGAAAACCTCAGATTTGAAACCTTTTAGCCAACCAATTATACTTAATCCCTACAGCTCTCTCCAGGCAAAACTCCTGGCAACAAAAACATTTAATACATCTCTTGGTATCAATAATGGGGCAGTCCTTACCCATTTTCATCGCCTCGGTAGGGCAATGTCTAATACATTCCCCACATTTGGTACATCTATCTTTGTTTATTACAGGCTTAATTTTCAGAACCCAGGGGGCTAGATGCCTGAAAGCAAAAAGAACAAAACCAGGTACTTTATTTAACAGGACATTAATACTAGAAGCAAGCTGATAATCCTCTATTTTAGCCTCACTCAGAGGGACACCCTTAATTTCTATTTTCTCTAATTTGCCCTCTCCCAGACCTCTTTCTGCAGCTACTCTGGTAATGTCTATATCAAAAGGAGCGTAACCGATGATATGAGAGGCAACTGCGTCTAGTGCTACAAGATCCTGACTGGCCAAAACCACCCCAATCTTGCGGGGAGGACCAGCCGCTGGTCCATCGCCTTCCATCCCCACAATCCCATCCATTATAGCAAGGTCTGGTTTAATCACAGTAAAAATATCAATCATTAACCTGGCAAAGTCCTCTGGACGAGGAACCAGCCGGTGAAGCTCTTTTTTATGAAATCCAGGAATACAACCGTATAAGTTTTTGATAGCACCGGTAAAGAGGGTGAAGTTGTGGGTTTTCAATTTAGGGAGAGAAATAACTATATCTGACTCTAAAACCTCTCCGGCCAGGTGTAAAACAGGTACCTGTTTATTCTGAGAATTATCAATCGTTTCTATCTTATGAAAATTAATAACCTTAGCTCCTTCTTCTTCAGCTGCTTTCTTAAGCCCAGTTACATGCCAGGCTTTCTCTATATTCTTATAGGCAATCCCGGGTGCCTCCCCTACTATAACCTCTCCTTTTACCTCTTTAACTGCCCTGATTACTGACCTGAGAAGAGCCGGATGAGTAGTCACTGCTTTTTCTGGCGGGTCAGCATTTAACATATTCACTTTCAAGAGAACTTTCTGACCAGCTTTTACCACTCTATCTAAACCACCTATTAAGGAAAGACTTTCCTTGACTGCTCTGTCTACTTTCCTTTGCTCATAGTCACTACATTCCACTATCGAAACAACGCTCAAGTTATTCCCCCAAAATCGTAATTGACTAAAATATAAAATAGGGACAGCGACCATTTTTTGCGAAGATTTCGGAAAAAAAATAAGCAGAGGCTCTCCCTACTCCCCGTAAAGATTGACCTGCATCTCGAAGCTCTCAAGTAGCGGTTTAAAAAAATGGTCGCTGTCCCTATTTTATTTTCGTAGATACAATTTTTTAATTAACCATCTCTACAACAACCTTAGCTGCTCGAGCTGCTGCTCCTTGTCTGCCTAACTTCTCAGCGACTCTCTTCAACTTAACTCTCATTTTCTCTAATTTCTCTTTCTCTCCCAATAGCTCCAGGGCTACGCCAGTCAAACGCTTTACAGTAAGCTGAAATCCTATTAACTCGGGAACAATTTCCT
>JAUWRE010000192.1 GCA_030610725.1 Candidatus Aerophobota bacterium
CTTATAGTAGAATCTTTCTTCCATCTATCTGCGTTTTCAGCTAGAGGAGAAATAGTCAAAAAAATCAAAATAACACTACATACTACTCCCCCTTCTAGCAGTCCTAGAATGAGCCCTCCTCCCCGATCTATCCCCTTGACCGGAGAATACTTTGACATTCCATGCAAAACTAGCCCTATTAACCCTCCTATCAGAGCTATTCCCACAAAAATAATAGCGAAGCTTATCCCTTTAGCTATCTGAGGAGAAAGTCTGGTAATTTCACCCCTGATAATATTCCCCACTCCCTGGCTATAATTAACAGCCACAATCAGACCTACAAAAACCCCCAATAGCCCGAAAATTTCTCTGAATAACCCCTTCATTGCTCCCCGAACAAGGAAGAAAACAATTACAATTAACCAGACTACATCCAGCCAGTTCATTTAACTTCTTTTTTGACCCTTTCCACCAATTGTTGGATTCTCTGCTTAGCCTTTTTATTCTTATCCCTCTCCCTGTGAAGCTCATCAGCAATATTAAGACAGGTGAGGATACTTATTTCTTCTTTGCTCTTCTGGGGAGCAGAAGAAGCTATCTCTCTAACTCTTCTCTCAACATAACCAGCAATCCCCTTAAGATAATCCTCATTTTTATTGGCTCTTAAATTATACTCTTTATCAAAAATATAAACCCTCATTCCCCTCTCGTTTTAATCTCTAAATATTACTAATATACTATCAAAAAAATCCAAAAAGTCAAGCCCTGCTTAATTTTTTCTTGATTGTCTCTTGTGGAATTTTAGATTATACGTATAGTATTTGATAGTAGTCTCTGTAACTGGTGAATCGTATTTCGATCCTAGATACTCGATACTCGTCTTTACTTTTCTCTTTTGTCTTTTGCGAGCATCAAGTATCGAGAATCGAATATCCAGAACTTAAACTTCTTTTTATTTTTCACTATCCGCTAAACGCTATACGCTCTCTTTTGATTCACTATAAGATTGACCCTATTTGTCTTACCGCTTTTTCTATTTTTTTCTCATCAGCAACGAGAGCAAATCTTACAAAGCCCTCTCCTCCTTCCCCAAAGCCAATCCCAGGAGAAACTACTACCCCTGTTTTCTGTAAGAGAAACTTGCTAAACTCTAAAGAAGACATCCCTGAATAAGAAGGAGGAATAGAAGCCCAAACATACATGGTAGCCATAGGAAGTTCTACCTCCCAACCTAACTCTGTCAGTCCCCGCACTAACACATCTCTTCTTTTTTGATAAACCTGACGAATCTCCTTCACGCAATCCTGTGAATCTGTCAAAGCTAAGCAGGCCGCTTTTTGAATGGGAGTAAATATGCCAAAATCAATATAAGATTTTACCCGAAAAATAGAATCTATAATATCTCCATTTCCTACTACAAAACCTATCCGCCACCCTGGCATATTATAGGTCTTGGATAAAGAATGAAATTCAATCCCAAGCTCTTTAGCCCCCTTTGTTTGAAGAAGGCTGGGCGGTCTATATCCATTAAAGGTTATCTCAGAATAGGCAAAATCGTGAATTAGAATAAGTCCATACTTCCTGGCAAAAACAACTGTTTCTGCAAAAAATTCCTCACTTGCTATGGCTGCCGTAGGATTATTAGGATAACTGACAAGGACAGTCTTAGCTTTCTTTAGCACTTCACCCGGGACAGAGGAGAAATCAGGAGAAAAATCATTCTCTTTGTTAATAGGAAGAGAATAGACATCACCACCAGCTAAAAGAGCTCCATTAAAATGAACAGGATAGGCAGGGGTGGGAACTAAAGCTATGTCTCCCGAATTAAGAAAAGCAAGATAAACGACTGCTATTCCCTCTTTTGAGCCAATCAAAGGAAGAACCTCCTTTTCAGGGTCCAATGCAACCTGAAACTTTTTCTTGTACCATTCTGCAATACCTTCCCTTAACTATTTATCTCCTCTTGCTGGAAGGGGATAACGGTGAGAAAGAGGATCCATCACCGCTTCCCTTAGAGCTTCTACAATATGAGAAGGAGTAGGTAAATCTGGATTTCCCATTCCCAAGTCTATTACATCACCTCTCTCTTGCGCAACCTTCTCCTTCATCTCGTTTATGATAGTAAACAGGTAAGGAGGGATTCTTTTAGCCCGTTCTGCTAATTCCATTTAGATAACCTCCTCTGGACTGGCAATTCTACCTTTAATAGCTGAAGCAGCGGCTACTGCCGGACCAGCCAGATAAACTTTACTCTTGAGGTGTCCCATTCTTCCTACGAAGTTACGGTTAGTAGTAGAGATAGCTACCTCTCCCTCTCCTAGTACTCCCATATGTCCTCCCAGGCAAGGCCCACAGGTAGGTGGGCTAATCACCGCCCCTGCCTCTAAAAAGACTTGTAGTAGCCCTTTTTTAAGAGCCTCCAGGTAAATGGAAGGTGTAGCAGGAATAATTATTAATCTTACATCCGGATAAATCTTTTTCTCTTTAAGAAGCTCTGCTGCTATCTTTAAATCCTCAAAATGTCCATTAGTGCAAGAACCAATCACTACCTGGTCAACCTGTATCTTCCCTATCTGGGATATCCCCTTTGTGTTAGAAGGAAGCGAAGGAAAAGCTACTTGAGGCTCGAGCTGACTCACTTCATATTCCTTAACCTCC
>JAUWRE010000017.1 GCA_030610725.1 Candidatus Aerophobota bacterium
TCTCTCTGCTGTGAGAAGAATTGATGAATTCAAACCTTACTCTCCTCCCAAATCTAATGACCCAAAAATTCCCTACCACATAAGATTGGAATTTTACCAGGCAAGTTCCACAGGAAGAGCCTTAACTATACCAGGAGTGAGCAAGATAGACGAAAAAACCATTGAGCTAAAGGGAGACAATCTTTCCCTGCTCTGGAAAGGATTTACCAAAAGATACCAGTGATTAGTCAATGCAGAACCAGAGCATCTTGAAATCTACAAGAATCTTAGCATTGCCTCTGAGTTTATGAAATCTATAAAAATATGGCATATTCTAAATATAGTGACTGAACGAACTCGCAGACTACCATAAACACTACATTTTTTTGTGAAAATGCGGAAGTGAGGTTAGCTACGCCATCCTCTACAATTATTTTCAAGCCTCCCATGCGATATTGACCCTCCGACATTCCAGTAAGAGGTGAGGCATCAGTCACTAGACAAACTTCATCCAGACCTTTAGCTTTGATAACGAGTTTCATTAAACTTGCCGGAATATGTTTTCCATCGGCTATCATTTCAGTGGTCAGTTCGTCTAATAATAATGTCGATTCGATAACCCCAGCAACTCTAAATAAATTGATCCTCCTCAGCCCTGACATTCCTGAAAACATATGAGTGACATGGGTAAATCCTGCCTCAATGGCAGAGACTACCTCATCATATATGGCATTACTATGTCCAATGGAAGCTGAACCTCCTTTGGCATGCACCTTTGATATCTTCTCTATAGCTTCTTCTGTTCCATCCATGGCATCTGCTCCACCTCCGCCATGAAGGTGAATATCAATAAATCCTGAAGCAAGATAATCATCGGCAACATCTATTACCTTTATTCCTTGAGGAACTTTAGTTTCACTTTCTGGACCAATACGAGAGATTTTGCCATTCTCAACTATCAATACACCATTGTCTATAACTCTCATAGGAGTTATTATTGTTGCGTTTTTGAATACAAGAGTTTCTCTTTGGCACATACCTTTCCTTCCAGGATATATCCTTTAACTATCTTTATTTCTTAAAACTTTGGTTGGAGAAATCATCTTTGATTTATCTCATGAAAATCCCTATAGTCTTGTGACTCATTTTTCAAGGAGTCTAGCCGAATCTTTGTCTAAGAATAGAAACACTCTTTCATGCTTTCTCAATATAGAAGCGGAATGAGCTGGGGAGATAGTGCCTTCAAAGCAATCTTTAACAGCTTCGGCTTTACGGGCATCCGGAACAGTACAGATTATATTCCTGGATTTCATAATCTGTTTGATGGACATAGAAATTGCTCTATGCGGTACCTCCTTAAGGCTATTAAACCATCCTTCGCCAAGCTGTTGTCTCCTACAGGCTTCATTAAGTTCAACCACAATATATGGCTTTTCCGTGTTAAAATCTGCGGGAGGGTCATTGAAGGCTAAATGTCCATTCTCACCAATTCCCACAAAGGAAACATCAATTTCTTTCTTGCTAATAATTTTATTCAATCGTTCGCATTCTAATTCTGGGTCTTCAGCATCTCCCTTAATTAAATAAGTAGTCCCAGGATGTACTTTGTTAATCAATCTCTCCCTCAAATACTTTCTGAAACTTGCCGGATGATTTTCTGGAATACCTATATATTCATCTAAATGGAACATTGTTGTTCTTGACCAATCAATTGAAGGCATACTGGTAAGAGCCTTTAAGAACTCAAATTGAGATGCCCCGGTAGCTGCCACAAAAACTGCTTCACCCTTTTCCTTTATTGCCTCTTCTAATACCTCTGCTGCTCTCTCTGCAGCAACTTTGCCCATTTCTTTTTTTGTTTCAAATATTTTTATTTTCATTAATCTACAATCCTTTTCGTATTTTTATATTTCAACAACTCCAACTTTCTCTATCCTTTTTCTTATTTAACCACATACAGGGCTATGCCCATCAAGAACTAAAATCTCCTCAATAACTCATATTTCTTCTAGGATTTTCTTTAATGCTCTGGCTGCTTTCTTAAAAAGCTTTGCTCCAGAAAAACCACTCATCTTTCCAGAAATTGCCAGATGGGGCTCTAAAGAGAGAAAACCATCAAAATTCCTCTTTTTAAGTTCTTTTAGTATTTCCTTAATCTCCCCATCTCCTTCTCCAGCAGGAGTTATCGTCTTATCGGAAAACCTGGCATCCTTAACATGGAGATACTCAACATAGTTTATCATTTTGGGAAAGGCTTCTCTATAAGGCTTTACTCCAGCTATAATAAAGTTAGCTGGATCAAAAGTAGAGCGAAGATAAGGAGAATCTATATTCTCCAGGATTTCCAGGCATCTTTCTGGAATATCTCCATAGACATCATCTTCGTTTTCTAAAACAAGAACAATCTTCTCTTTTTCAGCAACTCTGGCCATCTCCTCTACTCTTCTTATTACCTCCTTGCCATAAGAAAGACGGTTTTCTCCCTCGGGAAGATAATAGGAAAAGATTCTGATATATTTGGTCTTGAAGGCACGGGCCAAAGATATAGCTTTCTTAAGTCTTTCTAAATCTAAAGAAAAATCGCCAGTTATCTCTATCTTTCCTACGGGAGAGCCAATAGCTGATATCTTGAAAGCTTTCTCTTTAAGAATTTGTCTGGCTTCTTCTATTTCTTCGCTATTTAGCTCAAGGATATTCTTTCCTTTTACGCCCCTTAACTCAAGATGTTTTATTCCTACAGATTCCATTACTTCTAACTGGGTAGTTAAATCTGGCGAGATCTCATCCCCAAAGCCGGTTAATTTAAACACTTCTCAACCTCCCTTTCATTATTTTCTCCCTGTCCCTGCCGCCAGCTACACCTTATTTAAGATGATGCGGGTCGGTAACTCTTTCTATCTTTTTTACCTTTTTCTCTTGGGAAGTTTTCTTTAAGCTTTCTAAAAGCTCTTCATATTCTTCTCGATCAACAGGGATATCAACTGATTTATTCTTTCTTCCAGAAAGGATAAGAGCATTAAAGAGCTCAACCGTCCAGATGCCCTCTTCTCCTGGAGCGATCAACTCTTCCTTGAAGAGAATAGAGCGGCAGAAGTTTCGCATAATCTCTTTGTGTCCAGTTTCACATTGAGGAAGCTCTAACTTCTCTTCTACTACTTCAGGACTTGCCCACATATCTTTGGAAGAGAAAGTAAACTCTGCAATTGAACTCTTGAAAGAGTAAAACTTAAGTAAGCCATTCTGATAGAGGAGTTTTCCTTTGTCACCGGAAATCTCCATTGAAGTTGTAACTGGAACCTCATTAGTCGTAGTATAGTAATAACCCCAGGTTCCATTGGGATATTCTAGTAAAGCACAAGCCTCATCCTCCACCTCAATCTTATGAAGACGAGTACGCACCTTAGCTGTAACTCTGGCCGGTAGACCACCTAAAAGAAGAAATAGGTCAATTCCATGCGGAGCCTGATTTATCAAGACTCCTCCCCCTTCTCCTTTCCAGGTAGCTCGCCAGGTGCCACTATCATAATAAGCCTGAGAGCGGTAATTTGGCTCAATCAGAGAGGTTCGCTTTATTTTCCCTAATCTTCCACTTTCGATGAGCTTTCTGGCTAACCTTATTTCAGGTAGGGTTCTTTGTTGATACATTACAGCGAAAACTACACCACTTTTTTTAGCAGCTTGAAGAAATTTATCTGCAGCAGCTACAGAAACAGCAATTGGTTTCTCAGAAAGAGAGTGAATTCCTTTTTTCATTGCTTTTATGCCAATTTCAGGGTGAAAATAGTGAGGAGTAGCAATGAGCACTGCATCAATTAGGTTGCTTTTTAAAAGTTTTTCATAATTGGTAAAACCAGGAACTTTATATTCTTGAGAAATCTTTTTTACTATTTCAGAATCAACATCTGATACAGCGGTGAGTTCCGCCTCAGGAATCTCCTTGATTTTATTTATGTGTTCCTGTCCCATTCCTCCTAAGCCGATTACTCCTATTCTAACCTTTTGCATCATTTTTCCTTTCTTTAATTTTCATCATCCTTTTTGTAAAGAATAAAACAATCTCTAATCGATTAATACTTCCGCTGGATTGATATAATTATGATAAGCTTCGCTAACCTTTGCTTTCCTGGCATCACCAGAGTGAGTAAAGAGACGATAGCGAAAGACGAGATTCTCGCCGCTGGAGAGAACATATGAGCCATCACGTCCTGGATCATTATAGTAATAAGAAAGGGCAAAGGGATTAGCTGTCATTAACCCATAGTTACGAACATGCCAGTAGGTAGGATAACGAAAGTTTGCCGGATGGTCAAAGATAGGGACGAACAACATCCTTATAGTAGTAAGATGAAAATGGTTGGCCAGAAACCTTTATTTCTATCTTCTCTTCGCTCTGGATTAACTCAACGCCTGATTTTTCAGAAAGAATATTCCTTTCATCAGTAATTAAGGTATAAGCTTTCTTTTTTCCCGCAGCCAGATGCTCAACTATCCAAGAGAGAAAAGAACCTTTTTCATTCTTTTCTACTTGGCAAGCAACTTCTTTGTCCTCCTCATCCATCAACCTTGCTCCATTTACTTTTTCTTCTAGAAAAAGGTAAACTGGACAATCCTTACGTAAGTGATACCCACTCTTTATTAATATTTTCCTTCTCGGCATGTTCTCTCCTTTTGAAGAAATTTTTTCAAGTAAGCAAGACTCTCCTCGGCGATTCTCTTTTGCCCCGGGGAAGTATCAAATACTTCTACAGAGATAAATCCAGAATATTCAATCTCCTTTAAGGCCTTGATTATCGGCTCAAAGTCTGTTTCGCCAAACCCTGGACCCAGGCCATTAGCATCATTCGCATGAAAATGAAAAAGATATTCCTTGTTTTTCTTAATTATCTCAGGAATTGGTCTTTCTTCATCACTCATTGCCTTTACATCTATATGAAGCTTAAAGCTGGGATGATTAATCTCTTTAATTAAGGAAACTGCCTGCTCAGCAGTATTAATAAAGTCAGTTTCACGCCTGGCTAAAGGCTCCAGGCAAATAATTACTCCTCTTTCTTCAGCTTTATCTAAAGAGCTCATAAAAACCTCTCTAGCTCTTTTTCTTGTTTCTTCATAACTTGAGTTTCTTTCTATGCTCCTTTGTTTTGGCGAGCCAAAGACAAGGATTTTTCCCCCTATGTCTGAGCAAAAATCAATCAGGCTCCTTAGATAAAAAGCTGTTCGACTCCTTACCCTTTTATCCAGAGAAGTAATGGAAAGTCCTGGAGGGCTGGCCAGTAGCCAGTGAAGACCAATTACCTCTAAACCATAATCTCTGGATAAAAGGCGGATTTCCTCTCTCTTAGCAGGGGAAATATCCTCCACTGAAGGAGCTAAGGTGAAAGGAGCAATTTCTATTGCCTGATAGCCAACTCTTGAGATATATTCCATAACCTTTCTTAATGGCCAGAACTTATTCTCCTCTTTAAATGTTTCATTGCATATCCCTAATTTCATTTTAAATTCCAGGTCTTTTCTTTTCATCAATATTTCCTTGCGCATCTTAGTTTTTCTTAATTCTTCTATAATTGTTGAGGTAAAACTAGGTACAGGGACTTCATCCAGACTCTTTCGAGTAAAAAACTGCCGGCATTCTTTCCTTTAAGCTTATTATGAACATCTCTTCAAGTATTTATCAAAGAAGGAAAAGGCCTTATTCCCAGCAAAGGAATGCTCCCCTAAGAATATGTCAAATTCGAGCCTATCCCTTGTTCCTGCTACCTCATATATCCTTTTTAACTGTTTATGGGCTTTTCTGGAAAACTCAAAATTAAAGCAGGTATCGTTCACTCCGCTTTCCACTAAGAGCGGCCTGGGAGCGATTAAACCAGCAACATCAGCAACATCAGCATATTTATACAGGTAAGGAACAAATTGAGAACCACAGAAGTTAGGCGTCTCGATGGCATAGTGACGCGTGGTCGTGAGATAGCAAATGATATCGGCGGCCTTTATTCGCTCATCTAAAGCAGAGATATAGGTGGTCATCGTTCCTCCAAAGGAAAGTCCCATACATCCAATTCTTTCTGGATCGACCTCCTTTTGAGTTAAAAGAAAATCAAGAACGCACATTCCATCATGGATATTTCTGGCTAAAAGCACCTGGCCTAAGAGAAGACCCTTGATGAAATAAATGTTGCATTTGTCCCGGTTGGCGTAGGGCTCGCTATAAGCAACTCTTTCGCCAAAAGGTCTGAAATCTGGACAAATGGTTATGTAGCCCCTTTTAGCCATTTGCTCGCCATAGTTGTAATTAAGCTCCCTTATGTTTCCTTCCCTTTCCGGCTGGTTAAGAGTTACGCCGGCCACTGGATCTTTGCCAAAGGGACCATGGCCATGGCAACAAAGAATTGCCGGGAGTTTCTTTTCTGGAGGAATATTCTTAGGCTTAAGCAGATAAAGGGATAAACGCATATTCTTTTCCGTAGCAATGGTGTACTTTCCCCGAATAAAATCCCCACAGTCCTTTTCTCCAAGCTTGTCCGACTCCAAGGAGACTTTTTCTGGAAACTTCCCTAAAAGCTCTAACAACTTAGTCTTCAGGTCACTATGCCATCTTTCAAAATCTTGCCTCGACCTGCCCTTAAAGGAAAGGGATGGAACTACATCTTTTTCCTCGGCAAGATAATACCATTCCATACTATTTAAGAACTCAGGCATTTCTTGTCTCCTCTATATCTCTTTTCCTTATTATAATAAAGAAATTTTTTGAAGAGATTTGTTTAAAACATCTAGACCTCTTTCTACGCCAGTTTTACTATCTATCTTGGCCTCATACTCTAAAGAAAGATAACCCTGATAGTCATTCTCTTTTAAAGCCTTCAGGCAAGCATCTAGGTCAACATCACCCTCTCCCAAAGCCACTGGAATAATTTTCCCGTCTATTTTCTTGAAATCCTTAATATGGGCATGAACTGCTAGATGGGCAAGTCTTCTAACCGAGAAAACTGGATCTTCATTTACTCCTAAGAAATTTCCTATATCAAGGTTTAACTTCAAATTCGAGGAATTAACCTCACTTAAAAGGTCCAGTATTTCGTCTGATTTCGCACAAAGTTTTCCGTGATTTTCTAGAGCTAAAGTGATTCCCTTGTCTCTGGCAAAAGATGAAACTTCCTTAAAGGAAGAAATCAAGATATCCTTTGTCGTCTGATAATCAGGAAAGCCCGGTTTGACGTCACCAACAAAAATGCGCAAAATCTTTGTCTTTAACTGAAATGCTCTTTCAATTCCGTGTTTAACTAAAGAAATTTGCTCTTCTCTTTTTTCCTCTTCTTGAGCAAAGTCATTACCCACAATATAGGCAGCTAGCTTAAGATTATTCTCTCTCAGCCAATCTGGAACTAATTTAATTTCTTCTTCCTCATCCTTCCAGTAGTAACCTAAATCAACTGCATCAAATCCTAAACTGCCCGAGTATTCTATGAAACTTTTAACATCCATCTTTCCTTGCTGAAAATATTGATTGAGACTATAAATAGTTACACTCACTTTCATCTTTCTTCTCCTTGTTTTATAGCTACCACATTCTTCTTGTAATTGCCATATTTTACAAATGCTCTGCAGGCGACATCCTGCCATTTTGGCTCCAATCGTATGGACTCGTTATCTGCGTAATATCCAGCGACAAATCCGCCGCCCTTTCCCCCTAATTTCTCAACCATTTCACGAACATCGTTCTCAATAACTTTTTCATCCTTAGTTTGTAAAGTGTTCTGAATATCCGCTGGACACCAATAAGTAACTTTCCCTGAGTATTCTGCCAATTTTTTAATGCCATGAATCTTCGGCTGGTCAAACTGAAGAACATCTATACCACATTCTATCAAATCAGGGATAATCACTGTTATTTTGCCACAGGAATGCATAAATACGTACAAACTCTCCTGATGAGCTACATTGCACAGCCTTCTAAAGCCTCCTTTGAATATTTCTCTCCAGAGATTGGGGTTTATCATCAGGCCTTTTTGCGTTCCCCAATCTTCGCAAAACATAATGGCATCTGCCCCTGCCTTTGCATAATTCTTTATGGCCTTTTCTAAAAGATCATTAACCCTCGCATTTAGGATAGCAACTTTGTTTTTATCTAATACTAAATCCATAAGGTATTGATCTAATTTTCTCATCTTTCTCGTTATATTGAAGGCGAATCCCGGAAGTGAACCAATCTTGAATTTTTTCTTATTATTTGAAAATTCCTCTTCTACTTCCTTGTAATTCCTATAATCATCCAAAGCGGGTAATTCAGCTTCCTCTACTTTATCCAGGCTTTCTAAAACACCCTTGCAAACTTCGCCTTTAGAAATACCCTTGAATCGTCTCCATGTATTCCCCCACTCATCAATTCTCTCTTCTCTACCTCCTTCTATAGTGTACCAACCTGTTGCTTTAGAATCCTTCAATCTATAAGACCCATGCAGAAAATCATTTGGATAAGGTGAAGGTAGGGACATAGGAATTCTTTGTGAATTCTTAAATGTTAAGCCATTGAGTACAATATCACGACTTGACATATCTATCTCTCTATTTCCAAAAATATGGCCAAGACCCTTTTAGTTTTTAGGATTATCCCAGTATTTCGAGAAGTTGGGTTAAATTGAGATACTTTTTCAGAAAAGATAGCCTCGTCATGGAATGTCTAAAAGCCATCCCTTGAACCAGGAAAAGGCTTTTTTCCATTAAAGCGGTGCTGTCCGGTGAAAAAATCTGCCTCAATTCATCCTATTTTACTCCACACCATTCTATAATAGCAAATATAAAAATCTTAGTACAGTTTGTTAGCTCAGAAATATAAATGAACTCATCCGGGCTATGAGCATTGCCTCCACCCGGACCGAACTGAACCGTAGGAGTCCCACCATAAAGATTTAAAAGCCATTGGTCGGCTCCAGCATTTACAAAAATCAGCTTTATGTTCTGCCTAGAAATACTCTTAGCTGAATCTTTAATAGTCTTGATTATTGGATGATTGCTATCCAGTTGACATGGCTCTATACAGAGAGAAGGAAACTCTACTTTAGGTGGATTCTCCTTCAGCCATGGATCTGATCTCGATATCCAGGAATCCTTCGTATCCAATCTTCTTTAATGACCTGAGAACGCCCTTCCATTTTATCTTCCCTTTCCCTGGTAGCCAGTGATAATCAATACAACCATCATTATCACAAATATGAGTACCAAATAACCTATTTCCTAATTTTTCAATTACGATTTTCAGGGATTCTTTCTGGACAAAAAGATGGGCAGTATCAAGATTCATACCTAAGGAATCTGAACCTATTTCCTCTGCCAACCTAAGAAAGCTATCTGAATTACTCACTATACTATAAGAACAAGCCTCTATAGCTAACTTCATTCCTGAGGTTTCTGCAATCTCAATACAGCGTTTTATTATATCGATAAAATCTTCCCAGATATTACTCCATAATCTACATGTTTTACTCTGTTCTTACCCAAAGAAGCCCCTTTCAACTTTTCCAAGCATAAAAAAATGGACTTGACAGATGACTAGAAACATCATATAATTCAAAGGTAATTATATGCAGGAGGAAAAAATGCGGACCACTTTAAATTTATCAGACGACCTTATGAAGGAAGTTATAAGCTTAACTCACTCTAAAACCAAAACCGAAGCAGTTAACCAAGCTTTACAGAAATTTGTTCATCAAAAAAGATTAGAGGCACTTATCAATCTACGGGGCAAGATCTCTTTGAAGGAGAATTGGAGAAAATTGAGAGAAATGGAAAAAGATGAATAGAGTGTTGGCAGATACTTCTATTTGGGTGGAATATTTCAATCGCCCAAAATCAGAATATGCCGAGAGACTGGCTGAATTCTTAGAGATAGAAGTGGTATATATCACTGGAATAATCTTAGCTGAACTCCTCCAAGGAGCAAAAACTCACGCCGAGTTCAATCTTTTGAAGAAGAACCTTAAGGTTCTTCCTTTACTAAAGGAAACTGATAAAACATGGGAAAAAGTAGGAAAGTTATCCTTTGACCTGCAAAGAAAAGGCATCGTTATCCCCCTAAGTGATTGCTTGGTCGCAGTTTTGGCCCAAGAAAACAACTGTCAGGTGTTCACCCTTGACAATCACTTTACTCACATTCCCCAACTTGAGATGATGTAGAATCTTTTTAGAGTGATGGTATAACCAGAAACTAAAGGAAAATTATCTAGTCTTGATAGATCGAGAGTAAAGCATTGGGAGTAAGAATCCTTACCTCTTCATAGGTAGGTAGCAACTTGGCTAATAATACCCATAGTCATTTACTGCGTCCACAAATGCTAATATATTCTCCCATGGAACATCGGGCTCCAACACATGAGTAGGTGCAATTAACAAACCTCCAC
>JAUWRE010000049.1 GCA_030610725.1 Candidatus Aerophobota bacterium
TCGAATTACAGGATGTTCAAAATGTGCTTCCTCTACCAGGAGTGACCTTTCACCGGGTTTATCCTCATCCAGCTCACCTGCCATATAAAAACAGAGATAACCCTCGCTTTCAAAGATACTGGCCCACTTTGCTGTCTCCAGCGAAACACCGTCAGTGCCGGCAAGTCTGGTAGAAATGAACCCGATATTCTTTTTCTTTCCTCTTGTTCTTATCATTTTTATGCCGTCTCAGAAGCGCCCTTTATGGAGGCTCGTTGTTAATACTACTTTTTGCCTAAAACTAGCCAATTAGCTCCTCCAAATAATCTCGATAAATAGACTCCCAGGAAAATTTCGATACTATTCGTCTAAACATGGGGTAGGTGGGACAGTTATCCAGAAATCTTGTGATTCTCTTGGCAACATCGGAAGGCTCATCATCCAATTCAAAAAGCAAGGCCTCGTCCTTCGCAATATCTGATAACGGCCGTATGTCACTACAGGCAATGGGTAGCTTTGTTATCGCTGCCTCCAAAAGTGGAATCCCAAAACCCTCTTGAGAAGAAGTGATCAACAGAAGGTCGCAGATTTTGTATAAATCCTGTAATTCCTCGTATCCAATACCCAGCCCATAGATATCTATTAAGTCACTCACAAAGATGACCTGATTTCTAAGCTCCATTTTCTCCACCAGATGGCGCAGAGATCCATAATACTTGCTTGCAGAGAGATTATGGGGGTCGGGAGGAGCAGTTATTAGTAATTTGCATTTCTTGCCTGAGACAACCAGCTCTTTCGTAATTCTAATGGCCAACTCATAGTTCTTCCTCTTGACTATCCTGGACGGAAAAAGCATAACCAGCTCGTCATCAAAAACTTTCTTTGCACAAGCCATCTTCCATACAGGGTCCGAAATCCCTAGGAACGACTTTATGTTAATCCCATTGGGAATAACCCTGATTAGACCAGAAGAGACATCAAATAATTGGCAGAGTTGTTCCTTCCTCCACTGCGAAATAGTAATATAGTAAGCATCTTTATTGAATTTCTTCAAGAGGGAAAAAGGGTATTGATCTGGGGCCACCACACTATAATCCGGGTTGAGCAGGGTTGCGTCGTGACACCAGAGATAAAATATCACCTTATGGTGAAGCTCATCGATAATCTCATCTAATGCGGAGGTTAAAGCAAGGTTAAAATGCATAGTCATCACATTATGTACTATGCAGACATTGACTCCTTGCAGGGAGTGCTTGATCTTGAGACAGATGCTCTTTTTCAATTCCTGGAAACGCTCTGAGACAATACCCTGTTCCAACTCATCTCTCACTACTTCATTCTCTGGCCAGTCAGAGCCAATTTCAGGAACAAGGTCTATCTGGATGCTCTCATGTCTAATTTGTCCTTTTGCGGTAATTATCTTTACCCTGCAACCATTTCTTGCCAGAATTTCAGCCTGGCCCTCAATGACAAACTCCACCCCCCCTATGACCGGAGGATAAGAATAGTGCAGGATGGCTACTCCTTTTTCAGAAATCATAAACTGAATCTTTCGATTTGAGCATTTTGAGCGAGTCTCTCCCATAGTAGATCGAGAGAATTATCTTCTACCAGAACTGATCTTATTAAGGCGTTAATAACTTTGTGAGCTACTATTACCCCTGTTCCTTGCCCAGGAATAATGTTTTCCTCTAAGAAATCTTGTGTTCTCTGAGATACCTCCTTTACGCTCTCTCCCCCCGGGGGTGTGACTGAAGTAGGATACCTTTCCCATTTTGAATAAAGAGACGAATACAATATCCTTGCCTCTGAGGTCTTCATTCCCTCCCATTTTCCCTGTCTGAGCTCATCGAGCCGACCGTCAGTTACAACTTTTAGCCTATGCAACCTAGCTATCTCCATAGCAGTCTCGTAGGCGCGGGAAAGTCTACTGGAAAAAATATGGTCAATGGGTGTATTGGCTAGTTTTAAAGCAATATCTTTCGCTTGTTTCTTGCCCACTCCATTCAAGGGAATATCCAGTCCTCCTTGAATCCTATCTTCCCGATTCCAGTCTGTCTCACCGTGTCGCACTAGGATTAACCTATTCACTGGCTCTCCTCTTACGCCGATACTGTTCCAGGGTAATCATAGGCGGTCTCTCCACCAGAGTAAATCTCTCATTTTTTAAGAAGATATCTTCTTCGCGCCTCTTGACCAATCTAAACTCATTGGAAAGCTTGTTTTTGAATGAAACAAGATCCTGATCTCTTAGCCTGGTAAAAAAGGTATGTAGAATGGCAAATGACATCTTGCCTAAAGAAGTTAATCTCTGATGTTTATGAACCCTTCGGTCCATATCTACCTGAGCCAAACCCTCCAGTCCACATTTTTCATAGATGTCTATAAGCAAACCTATTTCTACCCCATAACCTACCCGAAAAGGAACTGCCTCTAGAATCTCTCTCCTACCAGCATACTCACCTGATAAAGGCTGCAAAAAACCACTCAGTTCTGGGAAAAAATTTGCCAGAAGAGGCCTGGCTAATATTTCAGTAACCCTTCCCCCTCCTGAGGTCCTCGTCTTTTTCCCTACTATCAAAGGTCTTTCATAGAATGCTTTGACGTATTTGAGATGGTCGTATTCCAGAAGTGGTCCTACTGTCCCATAGACAAACTTTGGATGAATATTTCTGATGTCAGCATCTACCCAAGCGATGATGTCCCCCTCGAGAACATAGAGACTTTTCCAGAGGTTCTCTCCTTTCCCTGTGATAGTCCCAAGTTCCGAAAGGCAATCTCTGTTTAGATAGACTTTCGCTCCCGCCTGTCGGGCTAATTCCCTGGTTCTGTCAATGGAGCCGCTATCCATAACCGCAATTTCATCTAATAGAGGGTACTTTATCTGTAATTCTTCCTTTATGACACCAATTCCGTTAGCAATTGTCTCTTCCTCATTTAGTGTAGGAAAAGCCAAGCTAATCTTGAGATTCTTCTTTTTCTTGAGCTCAACAAGGTGACCTATGTCGGAAAACGAAGAGTGGTGGTAAGTATTATTGTTGATCCATTCATCTATTTTCATTATTCCTTGACTATGTCATACCTCTCATCATCTTCTTTGCCAGCACAAAATATATACAAGTTAGCTCATAGCAAGTTCAAAACAAAGTTCAAAAGAGCTGAACTTACCCCCCTCTCCCTTCCCTCTCCCCCGTGGGGAGAGGATTGAGGTGAGGGGAAAAAGGAAATTCCTATACTATCTATTTACTATTTAAAAAGCTCTAATTGTAGCCCGTTAGCCTTTTTTCGAGCTTTCTTCGAAAAAAAGGGAGCTCTGATATTTTTAATACCTGTAGGTATGTCGGCAAGAAAGGGAGAAGGACAGCGTTTTGCACTTTTCCCTCTTATTTTTCTACTTTCTGCATACGATATAAAAAGAGACTGTCTTGCCCGTGTCATACCAACATAGAGAAGACGACGTTCCTCATTTAAATCGGCTTTTTTATTATACTCATTATAAGGAATAAGTCCTTCCTCGCAACCCACAATAAATACTACCTTCCACTCAAGCCCCTTAGATGCATGCAGTGTCATAAGCGTGACGCCTTCTACACGAGGATCGTAAAAATCGGCATCTTTACCCAGGCTAATTATAGTAAGGAATTCGGAGAGATCGGTGCAGGAAGCAGCTCCTTCTATCAGAGGTAACCAGTGTGGTTGTTGTAATTCGTCCTCTTCTATGTCCATGGCAAGGGCAGCATGTTCTAATGCCTTTGGCAAATCCTTACAGCCAAGAGCCGCCACCACACTTTCTATTTTTATTTCAAAATGCGTAATAGCCTGAGATTCTGCGGGCGACAGCCTACCCCATCTTTTTAACCAGTCAAAAATATTTTCATTACCAGAAAGTTCAGAAGGAAGCGTGTTGATAATCCTTGCAGCAGAATGCTTTGAAAGACCTGGTATCCCAATATAGAAAAGATTTTCAGCATGAAAAATATTTTGTGGCTCTCCAATCAATTTAATGCAAGCTAAGGCTGCCCTGACCCCTTTATTGTCTAGAATACTTGTGCGTGCAGTACGTTGGGTCGGTATTCCTGAACGACCAAGTGCCTCCGCAATAGAATCACCCACCGAATGCACACGGTAAAGAATGGCAATATCCCCAAATGAAATATCGCTGGCATTTCCCTGGCCCGAACGTCCTGTGTCAACGGCAAAATGACTCGAGCCACCAATGAGTTCTTCTATGGTCTTTAAAACATTCTCTGCTTCGGAGCTTTCAGTAGGCAATCGGCTGATGTCTATATGCCCAGAACCTGATATTCCACTCCACAGCTCTTGTTTATTTGCCAGTGCACAGTATGAAATCATATGACCACTAGCTTTCAAGATAGTATTAGTTGAACGATAACTTCTTGTAAGCGTTACTACGTGAGCATCAGGATAATCATCCTTAAAACGTGTAAAGTACCCTACATCAGCACCTCTGAATCCATATATAGCCTGATCAGGATCACCTATGACAAAAAGATCTTTACCAGCCGGAGCCAGAAGCCGCAGCAGCCGATATTGAAGCGCATTCACATCCTGATATTCATCAACAAAGATATGCTGCCATTGCTGCCTGTATGGGGCAAGTATTTCTTGATTATTTGCCAGAAGTGAAAGCGGGAGGAGGAGAAGGTCAATGAAATCAACGAATCCATATTTGCGTTTATACCCAGTATAGCGTTCAAAAACATCACCTATTTGCTTGTAAATATCTTCCGGAATAGCAATGCAATCCCCGCTTTTTTTAATGAAATCAATGATACGCTTTTCCAGGCAAGAAGAATCTGATATGTTACCTGAATCTTTTGTCTGTTTGGCTATACGGGAAAAGAGATAGGCCATGTCGTTTTCAGAAAGAACCAGCGGTTCTTTTTTCAGTTCAAATTTATTATGATTTTCAATGATAATCTTGAGGCCCAACTTATGAAAAGTAGTAATTTCCGGCTTTTCTTGCACCCCTTCTCTGGCTAATACAGCCTCAATGCGCTCTGCCATTTCTCGTGCGGCACGATTTGAAAAGGTAATCGCCAGGATAGTTGAGGGTAGAACAGATTTTTCAGTAATGAGCCATATAATCCTCTCAACAAGAGTTCTTGTTTTACCTGTTCCTGGGCCGGCTATAACCAAAAGTGAGCCAAAAGGACTTTTGACTGCCTCCTTTTGTGCCTCATTAAGTCCCTGGCTGGGCTGATGTTTTTCTTTTGCAACTTCAAAATCCAATTTAGGAGCATCGAATTCCTCAATAAAGGAAGCCTTCATCTCTTTTTTTGCTAATGTATCATCTTCTTTTTCCTGAAGAGGGAAAAAAGTTGTCTGCCCGCTGTAGTCATTACGTTCCTTCTCGGTAAAAACCTGGATGCTTCCATATTGACCATCAAAGCCGGGAGAAGCATGCACTTTACCATTCCTTATTCTTCTTATTGCTTCCACCAGGATGCTGGAAGCATGCTTTCCAATAGTATCAAAAGATAAAGTAAGAAGTATCGATAATTCCGCACCGAGCGAGCCAAGCAGCCTCTGATATTCACCCTGAACCTTCTTACTTGCAGGTCCGATGCCCATAATCTCGGCAACTATTTTATCCAGCGAAACAATACTTTTATAGGGAAGCGCTGCGGCTGGTTTGCGTCCCATTGCATAATCAGCTAATTCAACAACCCTGTACATAACTCCCAGCGTGAGTGGCTTGCCGCAACTGGGGCAAATGCCATTATATCTCTTGCTTTGCTCTGGTGAAAGACAGACATCGCATTTTCTATGTCCATCAAAATGATATTTTCCTTCCTGGGGGAAGAATTCCAGGGTACCAAGAAAGCCTTTCTTTGACCCATACCTCAGTGCATTCATTATGGCATTATAACTCATTTCGCAGTCAAAAAGGTTAGCTTCTCTTCCAATTCTTGGCGCCGAGTGAGCGTCAGAATTACTTATCAGCGTATAACCATCTAATTTCGAGACCGTCCAATTCATAGCGGGATCGGAAGAAAGGCCCGTCTCCAGAGCAAAAATATGTTCCGAAAGATCCCTGTAGCACTCTTCAATAGAATCAAATCCTGATTTCGAGCCGAGAACAGAAAACCACGGTGTCCAGATATGTGCTGGGACCAAAACAGCCTCTTCTGAGGTCTCCAGCAGGATTTCAAGCAAATCTCTTGAGTCAAGACCTAGTATGGGACGACCATCGGAGCGTATATTGCCAATAAGATTGAGTTTATTTGCAAACCGTGCCGCTGAATCAAAATCGGGCATGCATATAAGGTTATGAACCTTACGCGTCTTTCCCTTATACTTATAGATATTGCTGATTTCGCAGGTAATTATGAAACGGATGGGAGTTAAATTCTCACCGGGAAGTTTAATATTAAGGGAGGGGATATTTTCATCCCTGAGCTTGAAAAGACCTTTGCCATCAGGAATAAGTTTTTCTTTTATCTCGGCAAGCCATGCCGGATGAGTAAAATCTCCTGTGCCAATAAGGGAAACACCTTTTAAAGTAGCCCATTGATATAGTGTCTCGAAACATAGACTTTTGGAAGTAGCACGTGAGTATGAAGAGTGAATGTGAAAGTCAGCTACAAAAGACATAAAAAATATTTCCTTTTAATAATAAGAGACTAATCCCTTAGCATTTCTTCCAGAATCTCTACAGCATCCTGGACGAACTTGGGACAAAGCTTGGAAAATAAGGCTTCTTCTCTTGCTGTCCTCAAGCCTTGCGGAGTGCTGATGTCATATCCTAGTATGTCTTTACAGACAATTGAGTCATTACGAACTTTGAACTTTTCTGCAAATTTTCTAACCAGTTTATAGGTCTTCTGTTTTGGCTCGTTATCTTCGGCTCTCATCTTGCCATACTTTAAGCCCAGCACCATAAATGCCCCGGTGACTGCCCCACATACCCCTGCCATCCGCCCCATTCCACCACCAAAACCAGTGGAAAGCTTTGAGGCAACCTGGCTATCCAGGCCAAATTCCCGGCAATAAGCCAAAAGAACAGACTGGCAACAATTAAATCCATTATTAAAGGAAAATACAGCGGACTCTACTTTATTCATTTTCCCATCCTTTCAGGTTTTCTTGACCCCGCGCCGATGCCTTAAAGAACCTCCGCCACAACTGCAATCAATACCGCTCCCAGTGGAGTACCTCCTGCAAGCTTCTCTTCTTCTTCTCTCTTGTTGGCTCCTCCGCCGGCACACCTATAGGAACCAGCGTAAGCAGTCTCTTCTCCTTCGGAATACCCAGCAGTTTCTTAAATTCCTCTTCGTGCGGTAATGTATATCCCTCAAGCCAACACGAACCATACTCAAGGGCAGTAGTGGCTATCAGCATATTCTCCACTGCCGCAGAACCATCTTCTACCCACCATCGAGAAGAAGG
>JAUWRE010000181.1 GCA_030610725.1 Candidatus Aerophobota bacterium
TGATTCTTTCTATATAAATCATATACAGACCACCTATCTTGCTTTAGGTCTTATAAGTGAGCAGCAGAGTCTGATTCAGGTTCTCCAGGGAAGTCAGGAGTCTGAGCAGTTACAGAAGTTCTTACAGCAAAAGAGAGCTAATCTGGAATTAGACTTCCTTTCTTTATGTGATGTCAAAGGCAAGGTACTTGTTCGGACTCGTTCTCCTTATACAGTAAGAGATACCTGTCTATACAACCCTCTAATTCAGAAAGCTCTGCAGGGTGAAGGGGGAGTGGGTACAGTAATTCTTAGCCAGGAAGTACTTGAGAGAGAGGGTGAAGGACTATCCTCTCAAGCGTATGTTAGTTTTATTGATACCCCCAGAGCGAAACATAGAATTGAGGAGGCTGAGACCTCTGGTATGTCTATTATGGCAGCAGTGCCGGTAATGTATATAGAAGGTGAGGAGGTAATAGTCGTTCTTTACGGCGGGAGTCTATTAAATCGGAATTATGCCCTGGTAGATTATATCAGAGATATGATTTTTGAAGAAAAAGAGTATGAAGGCAGGGAACTTGGCACTGTTACTATTTTTCAATGGGATGTTCGGATATCTACTAATGTAATGCGAGAAGACAGTACCCGAGCTATTGGAACTCGCGTATCCGAGGAAGTCTATCAGCGGGTTCTTGAGGAACAAAAGCTATGGCTGGGGAGAGCTTTTGTAGTGCATGATTGGTATATGTCAGCTTATAAGCCTATTTTCGACCCTCAGGATAACGTTATTGGTATTCTTTATGTGGGGATTTTAGAGGATAAATACATTGATATACGCAATGGACTTCTTTTAAGCTTTTTACCTTTAATTATTATAGGTCTGGCGGTAGTTTTGCTGTTTTCCTATGTCCTGTCCCGAGATTTATCGCGTCCGGTTCAGAAGCTGGTACAGGGGACAGAAAAAATAGCTTCGGGAGATCTAAATTATCGTATTTCAGGAAAAGCGAAATATCTAGAAATCGAACAGTTGAATGACTATTTCAACCGTATGGCGCAGGCACTAAAGGAACGAGAAGAAGAACTGACGGAGATTAATGAGAACCTGCGACGAGTTAATCGTAATTACATGGAGATGCTGGGATTTGTTTCACATGAGATGAAGAGTGCTCTGACTAATATGTTAATGAGTGCCTATAACTTGAGAGATGGGGTTGTGGGGGCAATAACTGAAAAACAGAAGATTATAGCCGGTATTCTGGTTAGAAATTGTGAATACCTGGAAGATATGATTAAGAACTATCTGGATCTTAGCCGTATTGAAAAAGGCGAACTGAAGAGTGATAAACAGGTAATAGATTTCGAAACTCACATCTTATCACCAGTATTAGATGGAATAGCAGGTCAGTTGAAATCCAAGGTAATGAAAGTAATCAGTAGGATTCCAAAACTATATAAGATAAAAGCGGATCCTGATTTACTTAAAATCATTTTGGAGAACTTACTAACCAATGCTATCAAGTATGGGAAGAGTAAGGGTGAGATAAGGATAGAAGCGAGTGAAAATAGCAGGGATTGGCAGATTAGTGTATGGAATGAAGGCGAGGGGATTCCAGCCGGTGAATTTCCACATCTTTTTTCCAGATTTACCAGGTTGAAAGCTGAGAAGTCAAGGAGAGAAAAGGGTAGTGGATTGGGCCTTTTTATCACCAAAGAAATGGTAGAAAAACAAGGAGGTAGGATCTGGGTGGAATCAAAGGAAGGACAATGGACAAAATTTTCTTTTACCCTACCCAAATAGACAGAAAGCAACTAAGCTATTCTCTATTTAGATAGTGAAATATTTTCCCGCCATTCTAATCTCAGTCTATCTATCATCCAACCTATTCAGAGTTAATAAGAAACAATATTCAGGCCATTGAGATACGATAAGTATAATTGACGGATTAGCAGAGTAGATGAGAGGCTGAGTCGTGTCAAGCCGTTCGATCAGAGAGCTCTGAAAAATAGCTCTATTCTTAGATTGTATTCTCAAACAGAAGTTTTTTGGAGAAAATAGCTTAAAGATGAGTAATTTCTTGTTGATTTTCCTTCAGATTTTCCTTATTTTGGGGAAATCTATCGTTCTTTGACTCATTTTCCCTGAAGAGAAGCCTAGTTTTGCTACTGCTTTCTTTGGTTTGAGCAGCTTCACTACTCTCTTTAGGTTCATTACGATAAAAGTCATGAATACCTGGATGGCAACCCTCCATCTACCTCGATACTTTGCTCGTGCCATTTGATAGTGCTTTTTGGCTTCTCCAAACTTTGCCTCTATTCTTTTACGCTTCCCTAGTGCTTTTTTATTCTCTTCCGGGTGAGTCTTGATAAAAAGAAGATGACTATTGCTTAAGTATATCCGGGCTCGATCCTTGTTCAGGCGGCACTTTTTCTTTCTTTCGCAGTCTCGACAGAAGTAAGGAGAAAAATAGTAAAGATAACCATTCTCATAGGGGGTCTTGCCAATAGAGGAGTATCCCTCTGGACAAATGAGCTGATCCTCCCTTCTGTTGTAGATGAACTCATTCACCTTCTTATTGTTCCTTTTCTCAGGAATATGGTGTTTCATTCCCCTTTTCTCGATATTAACTCGGTTGGAGAAAGAATCATAAAGAGCATCACCCACTACTGCTTCTCCTTTGAGTCCTTTTCTATCTTCTTTTTTAAGGAGTGCCTCAAAGTGAGCTTCGCCTCCTTCATTCTCATTCCCTAAGAGAGTCTCACAACTGGTAATGATCTGTGATTCATCTTCTACTATGTGGGCCTTGTATCCGGCAAATCTCTTATCTTTGCCCTTTCCTCCAAATCGGGCATCAGGATCAACAAAACTAACCAGCTTTCTTTTTCTTTCTGGATGAGCTACCTTCTCTAAAAGATCAGTGAGTTTTTCTACTCGAGCAGAATACTTTCCTTTCACTTTCTCTATCAACTCCTTCGATAGATTAAGCTCTTTTGCCAAATCCTCCTTACTTGCGCCTTGAAGAGATTCTTGTTTGGGAGAATACTCTTCTAGAAAGGTCTTGTCTTTCTTTTTCTCTTTTTTAAT
>JAUWRE010000065.1 GCA_030610725.1 Candidatus Aerophobota bacterium
AATAGACATAGGAGTGGATGTATCTGCCGAGAAGTTTATTCAGACAGCCAAAGAGAAAAATGCTTCCCTTATCGGGCTTTCTGCTCTTCTTACCACTACTATGGTTTCTATGAAGGATGTGGTTAAAGCTGCGCAAGAGACAGGTTCGGACAGCCTTAAAGTTATGATTGGTGGTGCACCGCTTACCCAGAGTTATGCTGATGAGATTGGGGCAGATGGTTATGCGCCTGATGCGGCCTCGGCTGCGGATAAAGCAAAGGAACTCTTAGGGATTGGTAATTAAGAATCAAAATTGGATTTTTTTTGCTTTCTTTACTTTCCTGCAAAGAGAAAAGGTGGGAAGCAGATTAAGAAAATAAAAAAGATGGCATCAAAATGCCATCTTTTTTATTAGAAATAAGTATTAGGGCAGGAGGGTTTAAAGTCAATAGGTAAGATAGAATAGGTATTCTTTTCGCAAAGAGAGATTTTGACAACGATAGCAGAATTTGCTAGCCTTGAGAAAAGTAGAGGATTTAGGAAAGGACTTTTACTCGATGTTAATTATAGGGGAAAAAATCAATACCAGTCTTTGCGGTGTCGAGGAAGCGGTAAAGACTAGAGATAAGGATTTTATTCAGAATCTGGCTAAAAAGCAGGTGGACTCAGGTGCAGATGTGTTAGATATAAATGTAGGTACCAGAATCCACTCAGAAGTTAAAGATATGAAGTGGATGATAGGAATTGTTCAAGAGGTAGTTGATGTCCCTCTCTGTGTTGATAGCCCTCGTCCTGAGGCTGTAGAGGTCGGGTTGGCCGAATGTAAAGGCAAGGCGATGGTTAACTCTATCACTGCCGAAAAAAAAAGAATGGAGGAACTCCTTCCTCTTCTAGCCAGATTCGGTTGTAAAATAATTGCTTTGACTATGGATGATAGAGGGATTCCCGAAGATATAGAGCGGAGATATGAAATTGCTGATAAATTAATAGGAGCATTGACTAAAGCTGGAATTTCTTTGTCAGATATTTATATCGATCCTCTGGTTCGTCCTGTTAGTACCGACTCATCTTCTGGATTGATTGTACTGAAATCTATAAAAAAAATTATGAGCTCTTTTAAGCATGTCCATACTATTTGTGGTTTAAGTAACATCTCCTTCGGTTTACCAGCCAGGAATGTTTTGAATAAGAGTTTTCTCTTGCTGGCTATGTCTATGGGGCTTGATTCAGCTATTCTTGATCCTTTAGACAGAGAGATGATGGGGATGATTAGAGCAGGGGAAGTGCTTCTGGGTAAAGATGAATATTGTCTGAAGTATTTGACTTCTTTTCGAGAAGGAAAATTCTGATAGATGCTGAACGCGAATATGGAAATAGAAAAACAGAAGTCATCATTAAGAAAAATGATTCTGGCTCTTCGTCGAGTCCAATCTTTCCGGGACATAGAAAAGAAAAGTGGTGATATAAGGAGGAAACTTTCCACCTTTGTCCCTTTTTCTCAGGCAGAGACGATTCTTTTTTATTTGGCTATGAAGGATGAAGTCCAAACTGAGAAAATGATAGAAGAATCTCTACAGAAGGGCAAAAGAGTAGTTGTTCCCTTTATTGATTGGCAAAGAAAAGAGATTCTGCCTTCAGAAATAAAAGACCTTACTAAGGATATCGAGATTGGCGTTTTTAAAATCCCTCAGCCGAAGAATAATTCATACTCTCCCTTCTCTCCAGTAAATATTGATATGGTAATACTTCCCGGAGTTGCCTTTGATAGGAAAGGAAATCGCCTTGGTTTTGGAGGGGGTTTCTATGATAGATTTCTGGGTAAATTATCAGACAGAACTAAGCTAATAGCTTTGGCTTTTGAATTACAACTGGTGGATAATGTTTCTTCTCAATCTCACGATATAGCTGTTGACTACCTTATTACTGAGAGAGGAATTATTAACTGTAAAAACCGTGAATAGCGAATCGAAATTCGTATATGATATATAGTATATCGAAAAAAGTAGTAAATCCTGCGATTTACGCAATACGACATACGCAATACGAGGATAAAGAATGTGCCTGAATCAGCCATTGAAGAGTTTTATAGATAATACAGCCAAAGGGACTCCTACTCCAGGAGGGGGAAGCGTGGCCGCGCTGGTAGGCTCTTTGGGAGCAGCTCTTCTCTGTATGGTAGGAAATTTTACCGTAGGAAAGCCAAAATATAAAAGCGTGGAAAAAGATGTTAAAGAGATCCTTGCGGAAGCGGATAAACTTAAAGAAAGTCTTTTTGTATTGATAAGAGAGGACATGGAAGCCTATAAGAAGTTTTCCCGGGCCAGTCAGATGCCAAAGGATACTCCGCTGATGAGAGAAAAGCGGAAACAGGTGTTACAAAAAGCTCTAAAAGAGGCTGCTGAGGTTCCCTGGCGTATATCACAAGCTTCTCTTCAGGTAATAGAATTGGCAGAGAAACTTCTCCCTAAGGGGAATCCTAACCTGATAACTGACGTGGGAGTGGGTGTTTTATTGGCAGAAGCAGCCTTGAAGAGCGCTGTTTTGAATGTGAAAATTAATCTCTCTTTCATTAAAGACGAGGAATACAAGAATAGAAGAAGCAAGGCTTTAGAGGATATCCTATCCCAGGCTTCTCAAATAAAGGACGTGGTGTTAAAATCAATTCAGGAAGAAATGGGCGGGTAATCAGAAGGGAAGAAGATAGATATGATGGTTCTATTTGCTGTCTGTTCCTGGGGTTTGGGTCATGCTACCAGAGATATTCCTCTTATGCGAGGTATCCTGAAGGCTAAGCATAGCCTGACTATTGTAGGAAGCGGGAGATCATTAGAGCTTTTAAAAGGTGAACTTGGAGATAGATGCCAGTATGTGAGTATGTCTGATTATTCTTCTGCTTACTCCAAAAAGGACTTCTCCGTAGCTAAATTTCTGGGTTATTTTCCTATTTATGTGAATGAAATTATCAAAGAACACGTTAGGGTTAGGAAGCTAATCAAAAAAGAGAAATATGAGAGAATAATCTCCGATACTCGCTTTGGCGTTTATGATAAAGAGATTCCTTCCTATCTTATCTTTCATCAATTAAGATTCATTGCTCCTGTTCGGACAAAGCTTTTCGAAATGGTTACAGAGAGGTTCAATTATTCTTTTCTTAAAGAAAATTTCTCTATGTTTTTGGTTCCCGATGATGAAAAGAATCCCTTAAGTGGAGATCTTTCTCATAATCTAAGGTATTTTAAGGATAATAAGGTAGAATACTTAGGGATTATTTCTGATTTGAAAAAAAGAGAGGTCAAGCAAGACATTGATTATTTTATTTCTTTGTCTGGGCCCGAACCCCAGAGGACGGTCCTGGAAAAGATAATTCTGAAGCAGGCATCTTCCCTGAAAGGAAAAGTCGTTATTACTCTGGGTAGACCAGAGGACCAGAGAAATAGGATTTTCAATCATCTTCGTATCTTTGGATACTTAGGCAGAAAGAAGCAAGGGGAAATTATGAATAGAGCCAAATTGGTAATTACTCGATCTGGCTATACTACTCTCATGGAACTAGTTGCTTTAAATAAGAAAGCTTTACTTATTCCTACTCCTGGACAGACAGAACAGGTTTATCTGGCGGATTATCATAGAAAAAAGGGAAATTTCTACAGCGTCAGCCAGGATGAGTTAAATCTGACAAGAGATGTAGAAATAGCCAGCCAATATAGAGGGTTGAGTGATGAAGTTGATACAGATAAGGCTGTAGAAATTTTTATGAAGAACGTTTTTGGGAAATGAAGAGAAAATTTCTTATTATTTTGTCCACTGTAATCGGCATAGTTATTGTTGTCTTGATATTTCGTTTTGCCGATATTGGACAAATATTTTTTCAGGCCAAAGAGATAGGTTTTTTAGGAGCAGGTATTTTTCTGGCAAATACTTTTTTGATAGTTCTTCTTTCCAGCCTTTCCTGGCGTATCATTTTAAAGTCTTTTGGTTTCTCTCCTCCTTTTAAAGACGTATTGTCGGCTAAGATAATTGGCTCTATGGTCAGCTATCTTACCCCTTCTATGTATATTGGAGGAGAGCCATTAAGAACATACATAATCAGCAAGAAACATAAATATCCTATGGCTAAGATAGGGGCCAGTGTTATTGTCGATAAATTCCTGGAATTAGGAGCAGGTTTGTTTTTTATTTACCTGGGGAGCATCCTGACCTTGATAGAATACAAACTTCCTTTTCAGATTTATCTTACCCTTTTGATTGTTAATATTCTTTTTGGCCTGGGAATGGGACTTTTACTCATCAGTTTTATTCTTAAAAATAGAGTTTTTACCAAGATAGCTACTTTTATAGGACGGATAAGTATTCTATCTAAAATAATGAGTAAAATTATACCCCATATATCGGAAATAGAAAATGAGATTTTTTTGTCTTTCAGGCAACACCGACGAGCCACATTTATTGCTTTTTGCCTCAATCTTTTAGCTGGATTTCTTATCTTTCTAAAGCCGGCTATTTTCTTTTATTTTCTTGAATTCATCTTTAGGTTTTCTCAATTAGCTTTAGTTTTTGCTCTTACTCATCTTATTTTAGCCTTTCAGTTCACTCCTGGAGCTCTGGGTATTTATGAACTAGGAGCAGTAGGAATTTACCGAATTATTGGAATAGGGGCAGAAAAAGCACTTGCTTTTACTTTAATGATTAGGTTCACTGACCTCATAGGGGTAAGTGTAGCTGTCTTTTTAGTCATTCATTTTGGACTTTTTAGGTTTCGAAGCGAGAAGAAAGAATGAGGATTTGTTTTTCCTCCGATCAGTCCTTTCCTCCTTTAGGGGGAGAAGGGGTCTCTACAGAGAACTTCTGCGTGAGGTTAAGCCAGAGAAATCACCGGGTCACTGTTCTTACCTCAAAGGCCAAAAATATCCCTTTGGTGAAAGAAATCAGGATTTATAGATTCTTTACTTTTCATTTTCCCATAGCAAAAAATTACCTTGCTTTTCCTGCTTTCAAAAAAGTCGTTTCTGTATTAAAAAAGGAAAAAATAGAGATAATTCAAATCAACGAGTCCAGTTATTTAGGCTGGCAATCATCGAAAGCAGCCAGGAAACTAAATATTCCTGTGGTCATCGGATTTCATACCCAGGTAGGTAATATTTTCCCTTTCTATGCTCCTTTTTTTATTAAGAAACTAATCGAACTGTGGTTCTCCTATTTCTTTAGGAAAGGAGATTTGGTAATTGCTCCTTCTCATTTTGCTGCTCGGCTCTGTCAAAAGTATACTGATGAACCTATACAGGTGGTGAGTAACGGGGTCGATTTAAAAAAATTCAATCTAGGAAGGGTTAGTTCTGAGGATGAGAGGAGGTTCAGGGAAAGGTATCTTTTGAGAGATTCTTCTCTTTTGCTTTACGCAGGCAGACTTAGTTATGAAAAGAATTTAAGCTATCTTTTAAGAATAATGCAGGCTCTAAGCAAGAAGAAGAAAGGAATTAAACTGTTGATTGTGGGTGAAGGTATACTGAAGAAAGATTTGGAGAAGAAGGTGAAAAAGACAGGAATGACGGAGGACGTTATCATTGTCGGCTATCTGAAAGGAAAGGATTTGCTTTGCGCTTATCTCTGTGCGGAGATTTTCATCCTGTCTTCTTTTTGTGAGCTCCAAAGCATAGCTACTATGGAGGCTATGGCTATGAAGACAACTGTTCTGGTAGCGAGAAATGAAGGAAACGCAGCTCAAGAGCTAGTAAAGGAAGGAATTAATGGCTATACTTTTGGCTTAGAAGACACAGGGGAAGTAGTGGATAAAATCATTAGAATTCTTTCTGATAAAGAGTTGAAAAGAACTATGAAGGAGGAGTCTTTTAAGGCTATCCAGGAACATAACATAGAGGAGAGTATCTCGAAATTAGAGAAGATTTATGAAAACCTTATAAATCAGCGTATAGCGAGTAGCGTTTAGCGGAGAGTGAAAACAAAAAACAGAAAAAGATATCGTATATTGTGAAAAAGAAAAGAAGATACTCGATTCTAGATGCTCGTGTCCCCTCTCCTTAATCCTCTCCCCCACGGGGAGAGGGATGGGGTGAGGGGAAAAATTAACCATTTAACTACCGGGCTAGCAGGTCAATAAACAGCGAACTACGGACAACGAACGATTTTAGAGGTTTCAATCAATGAACAACGAACAATGAACTATGAACAAAAACGGAGAGAATGATGTATGAATTAATGATTAGAAGTAATTTTGCTGCTGCTCATCAATTAAGAGAAATAGGAGGTAGTTGCGAACAATTACACGGACACACCTGGAAGGTTGAGGTATTCCTTCAAGGGGAAGAATTAGAAGAAAAAGGAATACTTATGGATTTTAGAGAGGTTAAGAGTATAGTTAAGAAACGGATAGATAAATTGGACCATCACTATTTGAATGACGTTTTAGAAGGAATGAATCCTACCACCGAGAATCTGGCTAGATATTTATTTGAGAAATTGGAAGAAAGTATATGTTCAGAAGGAGTGAAGTTAAGTAAAATAAGGGTATGGGAATCCGATGATGCTTGCGTAAGCTATGA
>JAUWRE010000153.1 GCA_030610725.1 Candidatus Aerophobota bacterium
GGTTGGAATTCCTATCGGTACGTTTGGTACATTTAATCTACTCCACACCTCAGCATTTGTCAATTTTTCTAATTGACATTCGGCATTTCTAAGGTAAAATGTGGGAGATGGGGAAAGAGGGGTAAGTGTCGAGCAACGAAAATCTGCTGTATAGTGGGCAGTTGTTGGCGAATGGTGATGTGTACTGCGAGATACGAGATACGAGATACTAAAAGGGAGCTAAGTTATGACCTATCAAGTCTTATCCAGAAAGTGGCGACCTCAGCTATTTGAGGAAATTGTAGGACAGGACCATATAGTACGCACTTTGAAAAATGCCATATCCCTGAAACGTATAGCTCATGCTTATCTATTTACCGGAATGAGAGGAACAGGAAAGACCTCCACGGCACGAATTCTTGCCAAAGCCTTAAACTGCAGGAATGGCCCCACAATCTCTCCCTGCAATCAATGTGACAACTGTCAGGAAATTATAAGGACTGAGTCACTGGATGTTCTGGAAATAGATGGCGCATCCAACCGAGGAATTGATGAGATAAGGGAGTTGCGGGAAAAAGCAAGATTTTCTCCGGCTAAGGCCAGGTTCAAAATCTATATTATAGATGAGGTTCATATGCTCACCAATCCTGCTTTTAATGCTCTTCTTAAGATTCTGGAAGAGCCACCTCCTTATATAGTTTTTATATTTGCTACCACTGATCCTCACAAACTTCTTCCTACTATTATTTCTCGCTGCCAGAGATTTGACTTCAGAAAAATACCTACCCCTAAGATACTGACTCGCTTGCAGCAAATAGTGGAAAAAGAGAAAATTTCTACAAACAAAGAAGCTCTTACTCTAATTGCTGAAGAAGCAGAAAACAGTATGCGAGATGGAGAAAAAATTCTTGACCAGACTGTTTCTTATGCCGAGGGAGAAATAACGGAAAAAGATGTAGTTGACATTCTGGGAATAGTGGAAAAAAGATATATATTCCAGCTTACACAAAATATATTAGAAAAAAATCCTTTGGCTAATATAGAATTAATTAATCAATTACTGGAGGAAGGAAGAGATCCAAACTGGCTTATTAGAGGATGGCGAAAACGGTTCAGGGATTTGGTAATTCTTAAAATGGGAGGAAATAGTTTTCTATTTCTTTCTCCTTCAGAAAAAAAAGAAGCAGAAAAACAATCTTCTCTCTTTACCCTGGCCCAACTAATTCATTTCATGGATTTACTTTCGCAGACCAGACAGAAACTTGCCTTTTCCTCTCAGCCACAAATTGACCTGGAATTGCTGCTAGTAGAACTTTCTTCTGATTTTGATATAGACACCTCCAATTCCAGGGAACCGGAATTAATGAAAATTTATCAAAAGATACTGAATCTGGAACAAAGATTGAATTTAAAATCCTCTCTCCCTGAAACAGAAAAGAAAGAAAAACCTGAAGTTAAAACTTATTTGACAAAAGAAGAGAAGGAGAAAGAGCCCACCCTTAAAGAGACAAAGGCAGTAAAACAAGAAGTGGAAGAGAAAGAAAGCAATGACAATGAATTCTTTGAAAAGTGGCCTTTAATAGTAAAGGAGATAGGTAAAAAGAAAAAGACTCTGGGTACCTGGCTACAAAAGGCTACTCTCTTAAAGGTAGAAAAAGACTTAGCTACCCTGAGCTTAAAAAATGAATTTCACCAGGAAACCTTGACCAGAAATAGCAATCTATGCCTGATAGAGGAGACAATCAAAGAGTTTTTGTCTTACCCTTTCCATCTTAAATATATTGTAGAAAAAGGTAAAGAAAAAGACAAACCGAAAAAGACATCTTCCTCTAGTTCAGAGTGGAGTGAGCTTATAACTAAAGCTATGGATATTTTTGAAGGAGAAATAGTAGAGGGAAAAACAAGGAGGTAATCTTAATGATAATGGATATGGCAAAACTATTAAGACAATTTCAAAAAATGCAGGGAGATATGAAGAAAATACAGAAAGAGATAGCCAAAGAAAAAGTCACCGGCTCCAGTGGAGGAGGGATGGTCGAGGTAACTATAAACGGAAAGCTGGAAGTCGTTGATATAAAAATAGAGAAAAAGCTTCTAGAAGAAAAAGATAAAGAAATGTTAGAAGACCTTGTTCTAGCAGCAGTAAATAAAGCGCTACTCAAAGCACAGCAGTTAACCAAGGAAAGAATGGGGCGACTTGCAGGAGGGCTAAATATTCCTGGAATAGATATTCCTGGGATGCTCGGTTAAACTTCTATGTATTCTGTAAACTCTGTAAATAGATTAATCGGGGAATTCAATAAACTCCCTGGAATAGGTGAGAAGACTGCTCAACGGCTCTCTTTTTTCATCCTGAAGCAACCCAAGGAAATAGCTCTTAGGCTGGCCGAATCCATTAAGGAAGTTAAGGAGAAAGTAAGGTACTGTTCTATCTGTGCAAACTTTACCGAAGAAGACCCCTGCCGTATCTGCCAGGATAAAAGAAGAGACAGAGCCACCCTCTGTGTAGTAGAAGGTCCAGAAGATGTATCTCTCCTGGAAAGAATGGGCAAATTCAAGGGAGTATACCATGTATTAGGAGGAGCCATTTCTCCCCTTAAGGGGGTAAGACCTGAAGATATTAATATTAAGAGTCTTTTGAAACGAATTGAACCAGGGGAGATTAGAGAAGTTATCCTGGCTACCGATCCCAATGTAGAGGGAGAAACAACGGCTATTTATGTCTCTAAATTGCTTTTTCCCTTCAAAATAAAGATTACTCGCCTCGCCTACGGTCTTCCTGCCGGGGGAGACCTGGAATTTGCTGACGAAGTAACCCTTTGGGAGTCCTTACAGGGAAGAAGGGAAGTGCATCCATAACCAATGGGACGGAAGACCCTATGGATATAAACCTCTTACTCTGGTGGCTTCAGCAACTCTCTCTACAGCCAGGATATAGGCTGCTTTGCGCATAGTAACTTTTCTTTCTCCACCGATCCGATGGACATTATCAGAGGCCTTCTGCATAATATCTCTTAATTTTAGATTAACCTCCCTTTCTGTCCAGAAATAAGCCTGAAGTCCTTGAACCCATTCAAAGTAGGAGACAGTGACCCCTCCGGCATTAGCCAGAATATCAGGAATAATGAAAATGCCTTTTTCTTCCAGAATTTTATCTGCCTGGGGAGTGATTGGTGCATTGGCTGCCTCGACGATAAGTCCTGCCCTTATTTTATCGGCATTATCCTTATCTATTTGATTCTCCAGGGCAGCAGGAACTAAAACATCACAATCCGTAGCCAAGAGTTCCTGATTAGTGATTTTATCGGCATCCTTAAAGCCAACTACAGAGCCACTCTCTTTTAGAGCTAGCGATACTTTTATAGGGTCTAATCCTTTGGGATTATAGATACCGCCTTCTACATCGCTAATAGCAATAATCTTATAGCCCTCATCACTAAGAAGATGAGCTAGATTCCCCCCTACATTGCCATAGCCCTGAATGGCAATTCTCTTTTCAAAAAGATCAAGCTTAAGTTTTTTGGCAGCATTCATTAGACTAAACATTACTCCTCTTGCTGTAGCCGTATTTCTTCCTAAAGAGCCACCAATAGATATAGGTTTTCCCGTTACTACCCCAGGAACAGAGTAGCCCACATCCATACTATAGGTATCCATAATCCAGGCCATAACCTGAGGATTGGTATTAACATCAGGAGCAGGAATATCTCTTTCCGGACCAATAAAAGAGATAATCTCACTGATATATCTTCTGGTCAGTCTCTCTACCTCTTTTAAGGAAAGCTTCCTGGGCTCACAGACTAT
>JAUWRE010000123.1 GCA_030610725.1 Candidatus Aerophobota bacterium
ATTTCCCACTGTCTTTTTCATCAGTTTGACATCTTTGACTGTTGCCCCTATAGATTGAGAGTTTCTGTCAAGGAGATATTTACTTTCAACTCCTGTTGATGTCTTTACAAAACTAGCCCCTGCTTCTTTGGCAATTCTGCATCCTCTTACTTTTTCTTCCTCATTTAAGAACCCATTTTCCAGAATTACTTTTACTGGAAAATCCTTTACTGCCTCAACCACTCCCCTGATATCTTCGAAAACAATCTTATCTTTCCCCGATTTTAAAGCACCTATGTTTATTACCATGTCTATCTGAGTTGCTCCCATTTCCATGGCCCGTTTAGCCTCTAAAATTTTTACTTCCGCAATATGGGCACCGAAGGGGAAGCCAATGGAGGCTGAAATATCTATATCTGTTCCCCTGAGAAGCTCTGCTGTAAGAGGCACATTAGCCGGATTAACGCAGGCGGTGGCAAAATTATTTTCCCTGACAATGCGACAAAACTCCTCTATATCCTTCTCTGTTGCATCAGGTCTTACCAGACTGAATTCAATCATCTTGGCAAAATCACAAATATTTAACTGCAATTTTTACCCCTCAAAAATATTGGCAACCTTCTGCCCAAGATATCCTCTCCGGCAAGGGGGAGTGCAACAATAATTTCAGGAGGATGGAATGCCATTTATTCTGACTCGCTTACGTACTTTGGATTTCTCTTTAACTGAGGACTTCCTCTCTCTTCTACTAAAACTTTAGCAAAACCTCTCTCCTCCACAGCTTCATAATCGTGCCCCGCATCTCCTGGATATACAGCAAGGAAGATAAACTCCTCATCTCCGGTATTCATCGTCCTATGTCCCTGATAAGGAGGAACATAGGCTATGATACCTGATTTCATTTGGATAGAGGAAACTTGTCCCTGCCTGGTTTGCATCAATAAATACCCCTCTCCTTGAAGACAAAAATAGATCTCGGCTGTATCCTCCTTAAGATGAAAGTGCCCTTTGGTCATAAAATATTCCCTTCCTACTTTGCCAGGATAGATGATAGTCGTACAGTGGGGCAATTGTCCGGGCTTCTGAGGAACATCTACTTCATATACCTTATAAATCAGCTTATCTTCCTGATTAAGGAGTCTATTGTAGGCCTGAGCGTCAAGCCACATTCCCTTGGTATCACTCAATCTCCTCTCAATTATACCTTTATAGGGATTGAGCTGGCCGCTTTTCATATTCAGCAAGGTTTTAAAAGGTTTCATTAGTTGTCTCATTAATCTACACCTTTCAACTCCAGCACCATACCTGGAGACTACTTTATATTAATCAGAGATTAGTCAACCCCAGATTGTCTATTTTTTTGGGGATAGGCAGTCCTTCTCTATCCCATCCTCTTGCTTCATAATACTCATCAAGCTCAACTTTATACATCTCTTTGGTTAACACATGACCCTTAGCTGGACCCTCAGGTATTTTTTCCTTCGTTATTCTTGCAGGTAGCATATCATCCTTTCGACGTATCCCTTCTCTGGCTAATATCAGCCTTTCCAGGTTGTAAATTCTCTCACCTATCTCCATCAGCTTATCGGTAAAGTCCAGGCCTGTTACTAAGTTAAGTATAGTCGGATCCGGCTCATCGCTGAATCCCAAAGCTCTTCTCACCACCGTACATATACCTAGAGAATCAATATAGGCTCTGGTATCCTGAATGCTCTTTACCAGCTTACCTTTACCCTTAAGGGCAAATCTATCATACTCTTCACTCAGCAGTTCGGCCCTGATTGTCCAGCCTCCTACATTATGACAGGCACCCCGGGAGGAGGTACCATAGGTAAGCCCCATTCCGTAGAACCCTCTAGGATCGTAGGCAGCGAAGGGCATTCCCTTAACCTGCATCATGTACTGCTCTGAGCCTGGGATTTCAGCGGCTATTCCCCGAAATCCCCTAGCTAGTATATCACCAACTTTCTTTCGTTTGGCTATGAGCTCAATAGCTTCCAATACAGCCTCAGAACTACCAAAAGTCAACTTCAGTCCCCCAGTGTCTTCTTGGGTAATCATTCCTCTCTCATAAAGTTCCATAGCAAAACCAATTATGTTACCGGTAGATATCGTATCCATACCATACTCATCACATAATAGATTAGCAGATAGAATTCCATTAAAGTCTGATACCCCACACTGAGCACCCAGGGCCCATATAGTTTCATATTCTGGAACTACTGTCCATCCCTCAAACCTACCAGCCTTCACCCGACACACCTTTAAGCAGGCTACCGGACACTTAAAACAGGCCCGATTCTTAACAAAAAAGTTTTCTTTCATAAAGCGGGCGTCAATCTTATCGACCTCACTAAATACGGCAGTTTGAAAGTTTCTCACTGGATAACAGCCCAGCTCATTTATGGACTCGGTATAGATTGGTCTTCCATAATCAGCTAAATCTTGGCAGGCCTTCCTCACCTCACCAGGCTTAATCCTTTTTTTAAGTTCAACCAGGTTGGCATAATTTAACTTACCTTGCCCTTTAACCACTATGGCTTTAAGATTTTTGGAAGCCATGACTGCACCAGCCCCTCCCCGGCCAAAGCTTCTGCCATCCACTCTAATGCAGCAGAAGGCTACTTTCTCTTCCGCCGCCGGCCCCACACTCATTACTCCGGCTTTGGAGCCACTGATTTCCTCTCTAAGAATTTTATCAACCTCACCAGTTGTCTTACCCCAGAGTTTAGTAGCATCTTTAACTTCCACCTTATCATCATTGATGGATACATAAACAGGTTTTGAAGCTCTACCTTCTATAATTAAGCCCTGGTAACCGGCAAACTTGAGCTGTGGCCCGAAATCTCCTCCGGCATTGGAACAAAGATATATCCCGGTCTCAGGTGATTTGGTGGCACATTGAAACTTAGTACTGGCGGGAACAACAGTGCCGGTTAAAGGACCGGTCATAAAGATCAGTTTATTGGCCTCATCCAGTGGTCTAACCTCAGGAGCAATCTCCTCAAAATAAATTTTAGCAGCTACTCCTCTTCCCCCCAAAAATTTCTCAAAAACTTCTCTATCTATATGCTGTGTAGAACTATCTTTGTGAGTCAAATTAACTCGCAAGACCTTTCTGGTACATCCTCCTCTTTCCCCCATAATTATCTCCTCCAACATTTTTTAAGCTCAGAGCGGAAAGCTCACCGATTGACCGGTTTGAATTGACTTATTAGCAGCCATTACAGCTTCGACGACTTTCTTGCCATCTTTTCCAGTGACCAATGGCTGGACATCTCTTTTTATAACATCGACAAAATGCCTTAGTTCATCTATATAGGCATCTTTGAATCTATTTCGCCAGCTATTATATATTGAACTCACAGCACCGCTTGCTTTGCTACATATTATCACCTCATTATTCCTAATTCCCCCCACAAACATCACTCCTTCCGTCCCCAGTACTTCCATTCTTGCATCGTAACCATAGCCTACCGGACACCCCATATCAAGTATTCCTAGCTTGCTATTTCTGAATTGCACCGTTACCACAGCGTGATCGTAGAAATCTGGATATTTCTCTTTTATCTGAGGGCATTTGTAATTTCCAGCAAAAGCATGAATTTTCTCAAATTCACTTTCGGCAAACCATCTTAGAGCATCAAAATCATGACTTCCTACCTCTGCAAGCATTCCACTACTCTTTTTTATATCCCAGGCCCACTCTGGTGGCAAACCAGGCCCGCGGCCGATTGATTTAATCAATAGAGGCTCTCCTACAGCACCTTGCTTTACTTTTTTCTTAGCCTCTAAAAAGCTCCTATCAAACCGCCTCATAAAACCAATCTGTAATTTTACCTTAGCCCTTTTTGCCTCTTGAATCATGCTATCTGCCTCTTCCAAATTAAGTGCCATTGGTTTTTCGCAGAAGATGTGCTTTCCGGCTTTAGCTGTACTAACTGTGATAGCCTTATGAGTGAAGGTAGGAGTGGTAATAATTATAGCCTCAAATTTCCCCCAGTCTAGCGCCTCTCTGTAATCCTTGAAACACATTTTGAGTTCAAATTCTCTGGCTAATCTCCTGGCGGCTTCTTTCTCTTTGTCAACAACAGCCACCAATTCAACTTCTGGAATATTATTTTTCAAGTTTAAAGCATGCACTTTTCCTACTCTTCCCGCTCCTATGAGACATATTCTTAGCTTTTCCATCTTCTTCCCCTTCACTCTTTCAAATTAAATAGCCTTCTATAGTTGAGTCCTTGAAATTTTCTCTAGCTCACTAAATAACTTCTCTTGGGTTTTAATCAAATCAAGATATATTTTAGCGTAATTCTTATAACGCTGCTGATATTTAGGCCTTGGATTTATTCGCGAAATATTCCTTACAAACTTCCTGGAGGTAGATACCAGA
>JAUWRE010000127.1 GCA_030610725.1 Candidatus Aerophobota bacterium
ATTTCCCACTGTCTTTTTCATCAGTTTGACATCTTTGACTGTTGCCCCTATAGATTGAGAGTTTCTGTCAAGGAGATATTTACTTTCAACTCCTGTTGATGTCTTTACAAAACTAGCCCCTGCTTCTTTGGCAATTCTGCACCCTCTTACTTTTTCTTCCTCATTTAAGAATCCATTTTCCAGAATCACTTTTACTGGAAAATAGTTGAGCGATAGCCTTCCCTATTCCCACAGCACCGCCGGTGATAACTGCCGATTTACGCCTTAGTTTCATATGAACTTCATCCCTCTTTTTACTTAAAATCGTTTTAAAATAGCCTACTTCATGGCTCCCATAGTTAGACCCTTCACTAAATGCTTTTGGACCAAAATTGTAAATACTATTACCGGAATAAGGGCAAGTACTCCTCCAGCAGTCATATAGCCCCAATTAATACCGGTCTCCTTCATGTAACCAGTGATACCCACAGGCAAAGTTACAGCTTTGCTCCCCGTGAGAATTAAGGCAAATAAAAACTCATTCCAAGAAAAAATGAAGGTAAGTATTCCTGTTGCTGCTAATCCTGGGGCCGCCAAAGGTAGAGCTATCTTCCGAAAAGCACTAAAATCGGAGCATCCATCTACTAGGGCACTCTCTTCAATCTCTCGAGGAATCTCCCGAAAAAAGCTTCTCATCAGCCACACTGCAAAAGGTAGATTGAAGGTGAGGTAAATTATGACTAGACTCCAGGGAGTATCCAGGAGGTGTAGGTTTCTCATAATAATATAAATAGGAATAATAGCCGCTACAGGTGGCATCATTCTTACGGAGAGTATCCAAAAGGCAATATTATCGGCTCCCTTAAATCTAAATCGGGCTAAACTGTAAGCAGCCAAGGAACCAAGTATGAGGACTGCCCCTGTGTTCAGCGAAGCAACCATGAGGCTATTTAGCAGATACTTCATAAAAGGAGAAAATTGAAATATGTGCTTATAGTTTTCCAGCGTAGGCTGAAAGATCCATTTGGGAGGAAAACTAAGGGCATCTAATTCAGTCTTAATAGAGGTCAAAAATAAAACCATTGGCGGGAAAAGAATTACCACAAACACAACTACTGCCATTGCCACCAAAATTGTCTTTTTCACTTTTACCCTCACAACTTCATTCATCATGTTCGCTTTGCATATATCCCTCTGGATTGAAGTATCCTGATCAAAATCATGGAGATTATGGTCACCACTACCAGTAATACCCACGACAGGGCTGAAGCATATCCTAGATGAAAGAATTTAAAACCATAGCGATAGGTATAGTAATTCAATATTTCAGTGCTCATCCCTGGCCCCCCTTGGGTAAGAACAAAAATCAAATCAAAAGTCTTAAAAGAATCCATTACTCTAATAAGAAGTGCCACCAGCATGGCCGGACTTAAGAGAGGAAAGGTAATGTAACAAAATGTCTGCCAGGATGATGCTCCGTCAACCAGAGCGGCCTCGTAGGGTTCCTGGGGTAGGGCTTGAAGTCCAGCCAGCAGTATCAAGGCTACAAAAGGGGTCCACTCCCAGATATCAGCCATCATTACGGAAGGAAGAGCTGTCCCTGGCATGCCTGTCCAATTAACAGGAGAGAAACCGAACCAGGTGAGAAAATAATTGAGCATACCTAAATCGGGGTTATACATCAGTCTCCATATTATTCCAACTACGACAGGGGTCATAGTGATAGGAAGAACTAAAGCTGTTCGCAAGAATCCAATAATCTTTCCTGTAATCTGATGCAGTATAAGCGCAACTACAAGCCCCAGACCAAATTGTACAGAAACAGTACCAGTTAAATAGAGAAGGGTAACCTTAAAGGAAGAACGAAAGTAGGAGTCCCGAAAAAGAATTGTCGAGTAGTTATTAATCCCCGCCCAACTCCATCCCCCGGCTCTGATAATATTCCAGTCGTAAAAACTAAGGATGAGAGAAAAAGCGAGAGGAAATACAACTATACCGATAAGGACTCCAACGGCGGGAGCAAGAAAAAAAAGCCACACATACTTACGCTTTAACAAATAAAAAAAAAGAACTACCTTCCTCCCCAATTCCACTTATTTTTTCCTTTTCCAGGGGACCAAGCAGATAGCTTGGTCCCCTGTTTGAACTACTTCAACAACCCCCACTTTTTGAGAATAAACTCAAATTTCTGGTTCACATCATCTAGGGCTTTCTTAGCACTCTTAGCTCCGGTCATGGCCTCAGATAGACCTACCTCTAAAGCATCTGCTAGTTCCGAATAAGCAACAATCCGAGGACGACCTTTAGCTATGGGGAGGGAAGCCAACAGGGTGGGGTACCCAACATATTTTTCCTGTAATTTCGGGTCTGCTAAGGAAGAGAAACGATCCCCGGGTTGAGCATAAGCCAGTCTTGGTTGTATTTCTGGTGAAGTGGCCCAAACCATGAACTCCCAGGCAGCTTCCTTATTTTTGGAATCTTTAGGAATCTCCAGACTCCAACCCCCGAAGGTAGGAGTTCTTTTGATACTCCCGTCCGGTTGTAGTTTTCCAGGAATCACGGCAAAATCAAACTTACCCACAATTTTCGATTTCGAAGGATCGGAGCACGTAGGGGCAGCATTATGCCACTGAATATTCATAGCTGCCTTCCCCTGGGCAAAGGAACGAGCTGTTTCATCCCAATCATAAGTCAATACTCCGGCAGGGGCGAAAGGAATAAGAGTTTTGAAGTACTCTAGCGCATCCACTGCAGCGGCACTGTTTATGGTGGGACGGTAGTTTTCATCATACCAGTCTCCGCCAAAGGACCAGAGCATATTGTCATAGCTGCACTGGAGTTGAACCCCTCTTCTGGCCATAAAGGTAATACCGGAAACTCCTGGTTCCTTCAAATTAAGTTTTTCAGCCGTCTCCCTTAACTCTTTCCAGGTCTGAGGAACTTCTATTCCATATTTATCAAAAATGTCGGTTCGATAGTGCAGTCCAAATGCCGCATTAATAAATGGAAATCCAAAGATTCTATCTTCCCACATTCCCTGTTCTGATACCACCGCTGGGATAAAATCATCTAGAGCCAGGGTATTATGATCTGTGCGCAGAATAAATTCCTCCAGCGGGATTGTCCATCCTTCACCTGCATACTGACCAACCCACACACAATCAACATGAACTATATCATAGACTCCAGTCCCCTGAGTAATAGCCACCATCTGTTTTTCCTGTAGAGTCGGGTAGGCGAGAATATCAAAGACAATCTTTATTCCGGTCAGCTTCTCAAATTCGGGAGCCAGCTCTTTCAGTGCATCACAGCGAGGCTCTGCAACCATAGCCACATGAATAGTCTCACCGGCCCACGGCTGCTGGGTATAAGTTCCGAACTTGAACCCCTCGGGAACACTCACTTCCACCGCAAAGGCACCGGAAACAATCCCCATCATAATTATCAATCCAACTGAGACTCCCATTACCACCTTCAGACATTTTTTACTTACCATTCTTTTACCTCCTCCTGGTCAATCTTATTCTTATTGCTCGGTCTTCATCCCTCTACTTCAATTTTTTGTGAAAGCTTCGAAAAAAAGATTTAGTTATGTAACACTTTTCTTTTTAAAGCTTTCTTTTCCCAAGCTAACGGTCCTGCCTAATTTCTCACCTCCCTCCCGGCCTTACTTTTAGCTTCTCATCCAAAGAAAAGAACGTGATTTTGTTAGCAACCTTTCATTTTCCCTCTTAAACATACCCCATCCATCTGGTAAACTTATCTGTATCCCAATCAAATAGATATTTTCTTACTTGTTTGAATAAGAGTTTCCTGCAATTGTCTGCGTCTGCCAGTGTTTAGCCTGAAGGCTGGGATCCAATAGGATAGTTACCTAATCTCTTACTGAGCTCAGTTATACTCAAATGAGACCTCTCTTGGGACAAAATCTCAAGAATTGCTAAAGATTTATCCAACGCTTTCAGGGGGTAAATGGATGCTTTTTTGAAGGACAAGTCGTTCCTTATTATAGAACCTAGTTCTATGATATAGTATAGTCAAAACAAAATTTTTGTCAACTGAGAAGAGTTGAAGAACCTGGACATCATCTCCAAGGGCCTCTTTACGGGAAGCGGGAATGCTTATTGATATTGTTATTTTTTGCCAACTATTCTTAACCATATCCCAACCCAGAACTAACGGGGGTTTCATTCGAGCAATTTCTCAATGATTTTCAGGCAAAAATCAGGTAGGTCATCAGGAACCCGACTGGTTATTATATTTCCATCAATGACCACAGGGCTATCTTCATAATTGGCTCCTGCGTTGATCAAATCATCCCTTA